>CADATR010000108.1 GCA_902790885.1 uncultured Eubacteriales bacterium | reverse complement strand
TTCGAATTAGATAGCAATTTGCCAACCAGCCTTTATGTACAGCTGTATGAGCATCTCAGGAACGAGATAAGCGCGGGGCGTATAGCCACGGGAGAGAGGCTCCCGTCGCTCAGAAGCATGGCCGACTCACTCGGCATAAGCGTTACCACGGTGAAGCTCGCATACGATCAGCTGATGGCGGAGGGTTACCTGCTCAGCAGGCCTCAGTCGGGCTATTATGCCGCTTCGGGAGCCGGGGCATCGGCGGGTGCCGGGCCGGGAAGCAGCGAACCTGCAGACGATATGGCTGATCATGCGGCGGGCGCTGAAGCGCAGAGAGAGCCGGCAAGCTGCGACCCCGAGACCTTCGATTTTGTCAAATGGAAGAAGTGCATGGCAAGCGTGCTCAACGATTCACCGGAGCAGCTGCTGACAGGGGCAGACAGGCAGGGCGAGCCTGAGCTCAGAGAAGAGATCGCGAAGTATCTCTATCAGGCGAGGGGTGTCATCTGCACGCAGAGGCAGATAGTGATAAGCGCGGGCACACAGATGCTCACGGGCCATATCGCGAGGATACTAAAGCTGATGGGCATCGGCCACGTTTCGGTAGAAGACCCGGGCTACATGCCAGTCAGGAGCATATTCCGCGACTGGGGATTCAGCCTCAGCTGCATACCTGTGCGTGAAGACGGAATCGCCATCGAAAAGCTGCCGGCCAATATCCGAACGGCAGTCTACGTATGCCCGCAGAACCAGTACCCGACAGGCGTCGTGATGCCGATCGGGCGCAGGCGCCAGCTCCTCGAATGGGCAGAGAACAACGACAGCATTATAATAGAAGACGACTACAACAGCGAGCTCAGATACAGCAGCAGGCCGATCCCGGCTCTGCAGGGACTTGATCAAGGCAGACGTGTCGTATACATAGGGTCGTTTTCATCGACACTTTTCCCGGCTGTAAGGATCAGCTACATGGTGCTGCCGCGCAGCATGGTCGAGCTCTACGACCGCATAAGCGAGCACTACGATCAGACCTGCTCGAAGACCGAGCAGCTGACGCTCGCGCAGTTCATGAAGAGGGGCTACTACAGCACAAACCTGAAGCACGTGCGCAAGCTCTACTCGCGCAAACAGCAGGAGGCCCTTGCGGCGGTCAGGGAGTACGGGAGCGACGGAGGCTTTGTCACCGCGGAGAATACCCAGTCGGGTATCAACATCACACTGCGCCTTGACACGCATGTGAGAGTAATAGCTGAGGGCCACTCGGGCCGAGACAGAAGCGGAGAGGTGCAGCACGAGCTTGCGGCAAGGCTTGTGAAAGCTGCCGCAGACGCGGGAGCCAGGGTCAGAGACATCGAGCAGCTCGATCACGATGGCCGTGTCTACCTCATATTCAGCTACAGCCAGATCCCGCTGGGCAAGGTAAGGCCTGTTGTCCGCGACATGATAGCCGCCTTTAAGGCTGCGGTCACGCTCGGAAGCCTCGACATGCCTTCTGTATATGAGGTCGTCCGCGTGACAGACGGCAAGCCGGTGTTCCTCGAAGAGCACTATGCCCGTCTCGAAAGATCGCTGGCTGCGATGGGCAGGGTGCCTGAGTTCAGCTGCGATGAGCTCCGTGAATGCATAGACGGGCTCGTGCGCGAGAGCGGCATAGAGAATCACAACATCAAGATAGAAGCGGACGTGGAGGGCTTCTCGAGGCTCTACCTCAGCCCTACGCATTATCCGGAGCCGGAGCTGTACGAGAGCGGCGTAAAGACGGATCTGTTCCGCGGAGAGCGACGCAGCCCTAACATCAAGATGATGGACAGGCAGCTCCGTGAGGCGACCGACGAGGCGATAAAAGACGGTGGTCTGTATGAGGTGCTCCTCGTTGACAGAAACGGTCAGATCACGGAGGGCAGCCGCTCCAACGTATTCTTTATAAAAGACGGGGAGGTGTTCACCGCTCCGGCCGAGAAGGTGCTCCTCGGAGTTACCCGCAGCAAGATCATTGAGATAATACGGTCCATGGGTGTTACGCTCCATGAAGAGGCCGTATCCGCCGGGGATCTCGGGAGTTTCGATGCCGCGTTTATAAGCGGTACATCGCCGAAGGTGCTCCCGGTAGCGCAGGCCGGAGACATCAGTTTCGACGTAAATGATCCGATACTCAGGAAGATAATGGAAAAATACGACGAATACTGATATAATAAACTGCTTTAAACGAAAGAGGAGAAAATATGACTGACAGAACTGGACGCAGAATACTCGAAGGACGATAGCGGAACTGCAATGAGCACCCGTTATTGATTTTGCGTACAGAAAGGAAATACACATGTTTGACAAGTTAGACTTTATTACAGAAAAATACAGAGAGCTCTCCGAGAAGGTTGCCGACCCAGCAGTCATCTCCGACCAGAAAAACTGGCAGAAGTATATGAAAGAGATGTCGGAGATCGAGCCGGTGGTAAAGGCTTATGAGAACTACCGCAAGATGCAGAGCGATCTCGCCGACGCCAGAGAGCTGATCGACCTCGAAGATGACGAGGAGATGCGCGAGATGGCCAAAGAGGAGGCCAAGGAGCTCGAGGAAAACATGGCCAAGGCTCAGGAGGAGCTGAAGATCCTGCTTCTCCCTAAGGACCCTAACGATGATAAGAACGTAATCCTCGAGATCAGAGCCGGCACAGGCGGCGAAGAGGCAGCGCTCTTCGGTAACGACCTGCTCAGAATGTATCTCAGATACGCTGAGCGCCGCCACTGGAAGGCAGAGATCATCGAGATCAGCGACACAGGTATCGGCGGCATCAAGGAAGCCGTTGTAATGATCAAGGGCCGCGGCGCTTACTCGAGACTCAAGTTCGAATCGGGCGTACACAGAGTGCAGAGAGTTCCTGAAACAGAATCCTCCGGCCGTATCCACACATCGGCTGCTACAGTCGCTGTGCTTCCTGAAGTAGACGACGTAGAGGTTGAGATCAATCCTAACGACGTAAAGGTAGACGTTTACAGAGCTTCCGGAAACGGCGGCCAGTGCGTAAATACAACTGACTCAGCTGTCCGTATGACACACCTGCCTACAGGTATCGTCGTAACATGCCAGGACGAAAAGTCGCAGATCCAGAACAGAGAGAAGGCCATGAGAGTACTCAAGGCCAGACTCTACGACAAGATGGTGCAGGAGCAGAACGACAAAATCTCGGCAGACAGAAGAAGTCAGGTAGGATCAGGTGACCGCTCGGAGCGTATCCGTACATATAACTTCCCTCAGGGAAGAATCACGGATCACCGTATCAACCTCACTCTTTATAAGCTCGATCAGTTCCTCGACGGAGATATAGACGAGGCCGTTGACGGACTCATCACTGCTGACCAGGCTGCCAAGATGAGAGATTTCGGCTAATTGAAAGATTGAATATAATAGGTGTTAACAAATGTTTGCGGATTTATACAATAAGTCCGCAACTTTTTTGTTGATTTTTACAATAAACAAGTTTATAGTCTTGTCTTAAGAACCTCTCTAAAAGGAAAAACGATGATGTATCGAACAAAAGGTATCACTCACAACGCAAATAAGAACTTCTTTTGGCGCAGCTTCTTTGAAAACACAAAGAAGAATTTTGCCGTGCACCAATAGTGTTCAATAAAAAGAGTTTGAGCATATATCGTTAAGAAGCCGCGGCATGATGCCGCGGTTTTTCTTTTTGAGATTCTTCAGCAGCATAGAAGGGGACGCTGCTGAGAGACCGTTATTTTCGAAGAAGGAGTAAAAGAAATGGGACAGAAGAACAATCAATCAAAAGGTAATTTCTATGCAAAGTATATCCTGCCTGGAGTCATACTCCAGTCGGTGCTTATCGGCGGAGGCTATGCTACAGGGCGTGAGATCTATCAGTATGGAGCCATGTTCGGCTCTATGGGCTGGATCTCGGGAATCACGATCGCGATAGGCTTTTCGCTCTTCGCATTCCTGACTTTCGAGATCTGCAGGATCTACAAAGTTTATGACTATAAGAATTTCATTAAGAAGGTGATCGGACCGCTCTGGCCCGTTATGGATATACTGACTGTGCTTATAGGCATACTGCTCATAGCAGTAATGGCAGCTGCGACAGGCTCCATATTTGCGCAGGTGGGACTGCCGAGCTTTCTCGGAAGTGTGGTGATCATAGTTGTAGTCGGCATCCTGAACTTCTATGGCGACCGCATCATCGAGCAGTTTGAATCTATCGGGACTATCCTTCTGTATGTAGGGTACATAATCTTCACAATAATCGTTATCTCAAGACGGGGAGACCATATCGGCGAAGTATTCGCGGCACACGACACATCTGCGTATGACGGCAAGGTAACAGCAGCACTGTGCATATGGACAGGAATCCTCTACGTTGCGTACAACATCAATGCCATTCCTATGGGAATGTTCTCGCTCAAGAGACAGACCGAAAGAAAGCACACTCTGGTAGGCGGCATTTTCGCGGGTCTGCTGATGGTGATCCCGTGGTTCCTCAGCTACTTTGCAATGATGTGCTTCTACGGAGATCTCTCGATCGTCGGTCCTGAAGTTGAAACTCCATGGACAATGATGATCAGTGCTGTAAACGGAGGTCCTGCGCTGCTTACCCTCTTCGGTATCGTAATGGGATGGACACTGATAGAGACAGCAACAGGATGCATCCATATGATCATCGACAGATTCGACATCGCAATGCAGGAGAAGGGCCGTACAGCGCTCGATAAAAAGAGCAGAGGACTCATCGCGGTCGCAACACTGGTTGCTGCGCTCCTGCTCTCCCGCGTAGGCGTGGTAGATCTGATCGGAGCCGGATACACATATCTGTCGTACGGATTCATTCTGTTCTACCTGCTGCCGACCCTGATCATCGGCGGATATAAGATCATAAAGCATAAGGATAACGGCAGCAGCGAGGCTTAGGAAGAGAGATAAATTATGGAAACAGGCAAACTGAAAATCAGAAAACAGCTGCTTGAGCAGGAGAAGATAAGTTATGCCATGGATCATGTAGAGCTTCCGGACGGCGGCATCGACTGCAGCGAAGGCTGCAATCCTTACGGATTCCCTCCTGAGTGCGTGACCGCACTCAGGAGCTTCGATGCCGCCAGGCTCGGGCCTTACCCGCACAGCCAGGCCCTCTACGAGGCGATCGGTAAATTCTGGGAAGACATCATAGATGTGGAGCGAGACAACATACTGTTGACTGACGGCAGCATGAGTGCGCTTTATATCGTAAATAATATCTTCGATACGCATAATGCCGCAGTCCTCGGAGTTTCTCCGCAGTTTACCGACTACTACATGCACGCTCAGATGATAGGCATAGAGTATATGCCGTATCAGCTCAGTAAAAGCAATAACTACAGATTCGATGCGGATGAGTTTATGACCCTGATCGATTCAGAAGGACCTGACGGCACATCGTGCAATTACATCTACATCGACAATCCTAACAATCCTACGGGTCAGTGCATAGATATAGCGGACATAGACAGGATAGTGTCAGCGGCGCTCAGCCACGATATCACTGTTATCATCGACGAGGCTTACGGCGACTTCATGCCAAAGGAGAACTCGGCAGTGCAGCTGTTCGCGAAGTACCCTAATCTGGCCGTAATAAAAACCCTGTCAAAGGGCTTCGGTCTGGCGGGAATGAGAGTCGGCTACATCATCGCGCATAAGAACCTCATCAATTACATGAACAAGATGACGAATCCGTACATGGTGGGCGAACTCTCAAGGGAGATAGCAGCGGCAGCTCTCGGATGCGGATACTTTGTGGAGTCGTCGAAGGCGGATTTCAGCAGGATGAAGTCGGCGATTAAGGCGGAACTAGGCTGCAGCGAAGAGAGGCCTGAAGGCGGATCCGGCAGTCTCCACATCGCGGAGACTCTGGATACCAGCTCCATCTGCCTGCTCTACCACGATGATGAGAGCGTGAATCTCAAGAAGGAATTCTACAAAAGAGGCGTGCTAGTTGTAGACGGCAACGACTTCAAGGGTCTGGATGTCAATTCCGCGAGAGTGCGCATGCCCGTCATCGATGAGTTCCCTGTGCTGCTCGCGGCTGTACGTGAGATAAATGCAATATAATAACCAGTACTTATAGCTAAAATCCACAGAAAGTATGGTACAATATTGACGACTATAGATGAAGAAGTGGGTTATAGTGGATACATTAAGATTATCAACAAGAGAAAGCGACCTTGAACGTGCCGGTGAGATCAT
>CADATR010000107.1 GCA_902790885.1 uncultured Eubacteriales bacterium | reverse complement strand
TCCTGCTCATGAGGCCGTCATAGTACTGCGATTCGTAGCCGTAGACAGTGCCTTGCGGATGTCCGCAGTATCTGGCATATGTCTCAGGAGTGGCAACAGCGATCTCTTCTATGCAGTCGTGGATATTTGTGCCTGTCGCCTTCTCGAATCTGGCGATCATATCCGCGGCGACCTTGTTTTTGGTCCTGAAATAGTCCTCTTTTTTCACGGAGCTCCACGCGTCATCAGTAAACAGCGTGGTCATGTAAATGATACATGTACCCTCAGGCGAGCAGTCCGGATATGCGTTGTTGAGGCATACAGTCGCCTGAGCGGCAGTGTTTCCTATCCTCTTCATGGACTCGTACTGCTTCACATTGTCTGTCGTGTCATACACGAAGTAGTTGTGATCCCGGATCCCCAGCTCATCTGCGGATCTGCTGAGCCCCAGAAACACCGTAAAGCCCCTGCCTGCAAGCTTTCTGAAGTTTGTAAGCTTCAGTGCTCTTTCAGGCACAGCCATGCCCTCGAGAAGCTTACCGTAGACCACATGTGGTGAGCAGTTGGCTATCACATGCCTGCTCGCTATCTCCCTGCCGTCCTTCAGCCTTACGCCGCTTATATGGCCCTCATCATCGGTGATTATCCTCACCACCTCGCTGTTGAACCATATGTCTCCGCCGAGCTCATGGATGCGCTCCTCGAACGCCAGCGAAAGCTCGTGAGAACGGCTTTTAGGTATGGCCGCTCCCTTTGAGAAATAGCTGTATATCATGTTTGCGTAGTGCAGAAAGCTGAGGTTGTTTCCGTCAGCTCCGAGATACGACCAGTAGGTGTTGAGATTATCGACTATCACCTTAGGATAGCCAAGCGCTTCAAAGGCCTCATTGACCGAGTACGACCCGCATGCCAGATAGTCAGGATACTTCTCCATCATTACAGCCGGGTCCGGTTTGCCCCTGGTCTCACCTATGTAGGCCATCGCCTCTCTTATCTGCTGGCAGAGCTCAAAGAACTCATTAATATACTTTTCGCCTTCAGGGTGCAGCTGATTGTTCGCCTTTGCAAAAGCTTCCCAGCCGAAAGGCATCACGTAGTCATAACCCTCTGCTTCAGCGATCAGATGGTATGCGTCCTTAAGCTGTATCCATTCGATCTTGTCCGCAACGCCGAGCTCTTCAAACAGTATGCGGGTGCTCCCCGGCTCTTCAGGAGTGCCTATGCCATTGAACTCGTGCAGCGATGCTTCGAATTCAAATCTGCCCCGCACAAAGCTCGTGGCAAAGCCGCCCGGTATATTGTGCTTCTCGCACACCAGGCAGGTCTTTCCCGCGCTCAGGATCCGGCAGGCAGCGGCAAGGCCGCCGTTTCCGGCTCCTATAACTATCACATCATATTTGTCCATGGCCCGCTCCCCTTATCAGATACCTGCTTCAACGGTGTATGTAAGCACATCTTCGATCACATCGCCGTCGATCTGCAGAGCGCATGGCTGGTCGAACGATACGGTCACCCTGCTTCCGGTCTGCACCGTTACCCAGTCCTTCTTCAGAACGTGCTCGCCCTTGTTGAGCGACGGGAATCTCATCAGTGTTACCAGCCTGTTCTTTTTATACAGCGTCACCACTGATACAGTCCCTTCCTCGTTGAAGCGGTCCTGATCAGGAGCCACCATCATTCCTCCGCCGTAGTAGCGGCCCTTCATGGTCGAAGCCATCCAGACGTCATCGAACCTGCTCACCTTTCCGTCTACCTCAACGGTCGCTTTCTTCAGCTTGTAGCTGCCAAGCAGGAGCTTTATGGCTATCTTTGAGTAGCTTACCGGCTTGTCGGAAGTAGCTCTCTGTATGTCTCATATCCTGCAGGTCTCGCCATCGATGCCGTAGCCTATGCCGTTCACGAACCTTCTCTGTATTCCCTTGACTGTCACCAGAGGCAGGTTTTTGAGGAACGGTCTGAGGTCGATTTTTCCGTTTACAGCGTATTTTTCGTTGTCACGGTAAAAGTCATTGCCGCTTCCGCATTTCACGTAATACACGGCATTTTTGAACTCATAGCCGTATACATCATTGGCAAAACGGTTGATGGTGCCGTCTCCGCCTGTAAGAATGACTTCGTCTCCTTCACCGAGCCCGTCAAAGAACGCCTTCATGTCAGCGATGCCCAGCAGGCTGGTGAATTCGCAGTCAGCGCCATTATCAGCAGCCCATTGTCTGGCATCCTGCTCTCCCTTTGAGTTGTTGGCCAGCGGATTGTAAAGCAAATAAGTCATAACACTCTGCCCTCCTTCCTTCAAACCCCTTTACTTTCAGTAATTGTATCACACAAGCAAATGCCTGCTTACACAAAAGCCCCTGACCGCAATGATCAGAGGCTATAATATCGAGTTATCTAGAATGCGAAGTTTCCGTTTACGAATACCGGTATCTCTTCACCATCGTGCGTGATTCCGGTGACTTCGAGGTCATCAGAGCCGACCATGAAGTCCACATGTGTCATCGACATGTTGGCGCCGCGCGCCTTAAGCTCATCCCTGGACATATCCTCCGAGCCTTTTATCATCGGATACGCTTCGCCGAAGGCGAAATGGCACGAGGCGTTCTCATCGAACAGCGTGTTGAAGAAAAGCACGCCGCTTTCCGATATAGGCGAGTCATACGGAACGAGCGCCACCTCGCCGAAATACGAAGCTCCTTCGTCGACAGCAATGGCGTCTTTCAGTATCTCTTCGCCTTTATCTGCCCGGGCTTCAACTATCTTTCCGTTCTCTACCCTGAAGACTATACCATCGATCACAGTGCCGTTATGGCTGAGCGGTTTTGTGGATACGATGGTGCCGTTCATGCTCGTTCTGTCAGGGAGCGTGAACACCTCTTCCGTCGGTATGTTTGGTGAGAACATGATGCCCGTGCCGGACTTCTCTGCTCCTCCGCCCCAGTAATGGCCTTCAGGAAGATCTACTGTGAGATCGGTGCCTGCAGAGTTTTTGTATCTCAGAGTTTTAAAGTTGTATTTATTGAGGATATCAACATGTCTTTGCAGCTCGTCGATATGATTTTGCCAGCTTTTGAGGGCATCTCCGCCGTCGGCCCTGCAGCTCGCAAGGATATTATCCCACAGCCTTGCGACAGCGTCTTCTACGCTGAGCTCAGGGAACACCAGCTTTGCCCAGGCCTTCGACGGCACCGAGCATACGCACCATGGGCTGTAGCTGCTCATCATTTTTTCACGGTAATAAGCCAGCGCTTTTCCGCTGCTTATCTGAGCCCTTCTGATGCGGTCAGGATCGACTCCCCTGAGGCTTTCAGGATCATCCGCGTGTATGGTAAGGAACGCGCAGCCCTCGTCGATAAGGCTGTTCATGCGGTCTGCCTCCCACTGATCAACACTGTCGAACACCTCGTCGGCAGCCTTGAGATACTTCATGCGGGTAAGGCTGTCATCGCGCCAGCGCAGCAGCACCTCTTTGCAGCCGGCGTCATATGCCGCGTCCGCGCAGAGCCTTACAAAATCCGCGCACTCAATACTGCTGGTGATCAGCAGCCTCTGCCCCTTCTGAATATTGACCCCGGATCTTATCACCAGCTCCGCGTAATCCTTTTTAAGTTTTTCGATATCTGCCATCTTACGCCGGCTCCCTTCAGTGATCAGTCCCAGGACTCCGGTTTGAACTTGCGGTTTTTCATGGCCTCCAGGAACTGCTTGTACGCCTCTGTGTCGGATAGCCTGACTCTGTTGCTGAGAGCCTCCTTGAGTGCTTCGATCTTGCCCGGATCATACCTGTCAGCGACACGCCACTGATAGGAATGCGGGTATGCGTCGTCCTTGTCGAGGACTGTAGGATCCTTCAGGATCATCCTTTCATAATCATAATAAAGCAGCTCATATTCTGCGTTAGGATCGGCCGCCTTCTCGGCGCCTTCCTCAGGCTTTCTGAAATCATTGACATCAGGGCCTGTGTAGCTTGCGTCCATAACGATCGTATATTCAAAATCTTTTTCGTTGAAAGTCTTTTTCTTATCCATTTATCCAAAACCTCTTTATCTCTATTCCAAACATACCATACCTTTGCGGCCGGCATAGTAATTTGCTGATTTTTGCTGGCTGTCTGCAGCCCGAATTAATATTTTACTACCTGAACGTCTATATTGTTGTTTTTGATATAGTCCATGATCTCCTTGCGGTAGTCGTTGTCAACTGCCAGGACTATGCCGCTGAGATCCTTCGAGAAGAAGCATGTGGATTCAACGAATGTTCTTACGAAAGCCACGTTGTCCCATGCCAGTCTTACGGCCTGTGAGCCTGTCTTTGCGATCTCTACTCCGTTTTCATCGAGAGTGACTACGGACTGGCGGTCATCGGCCAGATATGCGTTTACCATCCCGTTCAGTCTGATAAGTATGGCGCATGTGGCGACTGCCGCTATTCCGGAGAACGCTATGGTGAGTATGCTCATGGCACTGAAAGACCCTCTGATACCGCCGTAAAGGCTCATCAGAAAGATAAGCGCCATGGCAGCAGCCAGCATGGTATACCTGGTAAAGCTGTTTTTCAGCATGTCCTCAGGCTTATACAGAAGCTGCCTGTACTGCGTCATAACATTCACTACCTCTTTATAAAAAGCTCTTGTCCCTTTTTCCTTTACTTCAATAGTCATTTTGTTCCCCACCCAGAAACCGTTTTTTCTGATCAGCGCTATATCTCATACTGTGTTTATTATACCTCAAATCGTTTGATATTGTGCGTTCAACTGGTGAAAACTATTCATATTCAGATCGACCTCAGTTCCGCGCTGAACGTTCCGTTTTCTATATCCAGCACCGCGTAGCCCGGATAATAGCCCCAGCCGGCCGAGCCCGGGTTCAGCAGTGTTATTCCTTCATTCTCGGAAAGATGCTGGCTGTGAGTATGACCAAACAGTGCTATATCCGCCCCGGCCTCCTTTGCCTGATACGTAAGAGTCCGCAGCTCATCTTCATATTTTACGTTGGACAGATGGCCGTGCGTGGCAAATATGATGACACCCTCGACATTGCAGATGAGCAGCTTATTCAGGTCAGACCTGAAATCACAGTTGCCCCTTACCGCGTAGACCGGCAGACTCGGGTACTTTTCCTCGAGCCTGGCGATATCCCTTTCGCCGTCTCCGAGAAAGAAACAGATATCCGGCCGCTCCAGCTCTACAGCGGCGATCATGTTGTCAACACATCCGTGCGAATCAGAAAATACACATGCTTTCATCAGTTCGTTTTTCCTTTTTTATCAGATAAGACCGAGTTTGCGGAATGCCCATTCTATTCCGTCCTCATTTGTAGGCGGACAGACGAGATCGCTGTGCTCCTTGAGATACTCGCTTCCGTCTCCCATGCACACGCTTGTGCCTACGGCCTCTATGAGTTCTATGTCTATCCTGCTGTCGCCGAATCCGATGGTGTCGGCCATGTCAAAGCCCAGAGCTTCAGCTGCCATACGGGCGGCGCTTCCCTTGTCGAATTTGCGGTTTATTATCTCGCCGAAGAAGCAGTCCTCTTCCGAGAAGTCATGGACAATAAACTGAAGTTCATCTCCGAGGGCTGCCTTTGCAGACTCTATCTGGCGGATGTCCGTACATGTGAACACTACCTTGTAGATCGGGCATCCGTCATACTCAACCAGAGGCTTTGGCCCGAGTCCTACCCAGACGGCTTCTATCATGCTCGTAAGGTAGCGGTTTCTGTCCTGCTCAAGAAAATCCCTTGCGCGCTCATCTCCGTAAGAGTAGTCTTTGCCTTCGATCGAAAGGAACACTCCCTCATCGGACATCAGGGTGATCAGTTTATGCTTCTGCTCCTCAGTCAAAGGGCAGTCATACAGGACTTCATCACCGGCGTAAACGTATCCGCCGCAGCTCGCGATGCCCCCGTCAAAGCCGAATTTATGCAGAGGCTCAAGCATGCCGTAATTACGGCCTGAGCACAGGAACACCTTGTGTCCCAGCTCTCTCGCCCTTCTTACAGCCCTGAGCGCGCTCTCAGGAGGTTCGTATCCGCCTGGAGGCGTAAGCGTTCCGTCGACATCCAGAAATATAAGTTTTCGGTTCATAGCGTCCGATTTGTTCATCATGTTACTCCTAAAGATCCCCTGTCCGGGATCATGATTTCATTTTTGTTGCTGTAATCTTAGCTTTAATTCGGTTGAGATCTTCTCATAAAGAGGCATGCTGACTCCGTATCTCTCACCCATTCTGACAACATCATATATCAGTCCGTCTATTTCCGACGCC
>CADATR010000106.1 GCA_902790885.1 uncultured Eubacteriales bacterium | reverse complement strand
CTTTGTCACATCCCGATCCTCCTGGCTAGGGACCAGTTCTGCACGGTCCGCGCCAGGATGATTGTGGATAAAAAGGCAGGCTGCAGCTGACGACAACACAGCGGCTTTCATTATTTCTCTCGGGCTTACCATCGCTGAATTTAACTTAATTTTTATCGACAAAATTCTCTCCTCCCTTCTTCTTGCTTAAAGTGCTTGAGTTTTCATGCTTTCACAGTTTTGTTCATCAACTCCTTCCAATCGACAAAATGATTAATATCTACAAAATGGTTTTGTTCATTTTTGCAGAAACGGCAAGTCTTGGTTTTGTTCGTTTCTCCTGTCAACACGCCTAACCTTTCAGTACATCACAGCCATAATTTCAATAACAGAATTATTCTGAAATGACTTATCTGCTAACATTTTGTACATAAAGCTTAGTTTTCCTGTTATTGTTTGAGGTTTTTTCATGGGACAGATCATAAGTTTCCCGCATGCCGGAAAGATCAGGGACTACCATTATGCTGTTTATGCTCACAAACTTACCGGACCCGATGGCATTGCATATCCCAGATATTTCATTGTTCTAAAGAACCGCTACGGTGTCATTGTCCGTTTTACCAAGCTGCATCGCTTCACAGGTGTTTACGAAGGCAGCGTGTACAAACCGCTCACATCAAACGCTCGCGAAAAGATGATCTACATCACCAGAATGCTGAACTACATACTCATAGAGCATCATGGTGTATACGGGATAGATCATATCTTCAGCATTACAAAGGATATGCTCTCAGCATTTTTTATGGATTACGCTTTGTCCGAGAAACGCGGTGGTGGTCACCGCGGTGGTCAGGATGTCGAAAAATGCATCGTATCAGTAACCGGCTTTTTCAGCCGTCTTTACCGCAAATACACCGGGTACATGTCAGTCACCCCGGCAGAGCTTTACAGCGATCAAAAGAAGATGACCCGTTATGGGAAACCTCAAATCGTTTCTATCCCGGACTTTCAGGTATCGATTGCTCCGGAGCACAAGGAAGTGTTCCGGGATATGCCTACTAAAGTCTTTCAGATATTGATGAATCTTGCAGTCAGATACACGCCGGACATCGCCTTTGCTATGGCGCTCAGTGCGTTTGCCGGTCTCCGGCCCGGTGAGGCAATGAACGTCCGGCAGGAGCAAAGTCCGAAGGGCCCGGGATTAATACTCACATTCAGAGGTTCTATGCTCACACGTGCAGATATTGACCTAACCCATGAATATGCCATGCGCAGCGATGGAGTGACCTGTGGCATGGTCAAAAGAGAGCGCACAGCCCATGTGTATCCGCCATTTCTCAATGTGTTCAGCAGGATGTATGCATTTCACAAGGAATACCTTAAAACTCATGCCTTTGAACGGGATTACTGTCCAATGTTCGTTAACAGTCAGGGCAAAGCCATGACCTACCAGACCTACTACAACAGATTCGTTTTCCTTGTCCAGGATCACCTTAGACCGATGCTCTTATCACATGAAGATCCTGAATGCAGGATCTATGGCCAGCTTCTCTGCGAGAACACGCTCGGGCCACACTCACTCAGGCACTGGTTTTCGGTACAGCTCGCTCTTCGCGGTGAAGATATAGCAAATCTTCAGTTCTGGCGCGGAGACAAAAGTCCTGAAAGCGCATTTCTCTACCTCCAGAACAAAGGTGATCTTGTACGTGAATTATGCACAGCCAACGGCATGCTTGCAGAAGCGCTGATGAAAGAAGGTGAACAAATCTTTGAGCAATAATTTCTTCGATGAGATCCTGGAATATGCTTGCGAATCAGGTTCACTCTACTCCGGCAGCCTGAAAGACCGCCGGGCTCTCATCCTGTTCATGGAGCAGAACGGCATTCTTGAAAATGCCGTCTTTCCGCGAATGAATAAAGAAGACATCATTCAACTCAGATATCCGTGGGCAGTATCCGAAAAAGTAATGTGTGAACTGAAAGCCCGTCTTGTCCTGTGGCTTACGGCATACAAAAGATCCGATCAGGATCGTCTGGATATTCTCTGTAATTATGGCAGGCAGTTTCTCCCAGAAACCTGCCGTACATATCACGAGTTCATATACGCTAATTCCCTTGAGCATCGCAAACCATCATGGGAATTACTGGATTACCTGCTTTCAGAACTGTCTGAGGAGGTGTCCGAAATGCCTTTAACTGTCAGAGAAGAGTTGCTCGGATCCATACTCAAGGACCTTCCCCAACAGCATATGCGTTTGTTCACATCCTATCTGGATTCATTGACGGATAAGAGCCGCGATTCACACATAACATACAGTGTTCATACCCGTAAGGGCACAAGAGTGGTTGATGCTTACACATTTCAGGAATTTTCTGCTTTGGCTTACTGCATATTCAATGAACATTACTGGGCCGATCATGATCTTCTTGAAAAAGCCTGCTATTCACAGCACTATGCTAATCTGTGGGCATTTCTTGCATTCTTCTTTGTCAGTGGACTAAGGGGATCCGATGTTGTCAGGATCCCGAAACCTTCTCTTCCGTATGAAGGTGACGAATTCCGGCAGCGTATTCTTCATGGTGAAATACCTGATCCCGGCCGTTTTGCAAGGGAACTCGTTTTTCGTTTGAAATATAAGGAATCCTTTCCGAATAAAACATCTGCAGTACAGAACGTTCCTGGTCTGAAACTTTCAATTCCAGCAAGTATAGAAAAGCCATTTGGTATCATATTGTCTATTGCGGCCAGCTACTTCCCTGAGGCCATGGCAGGTAAGCCATTTCTGAAGCACGAAACTGCTTACCGTTCATTGCGAAGATTCTTTGGTCAGCCTTTCTGCGAGATCCTGGATCGGAAAAACTTCAGCATCCGCAGCGCCAATAAGGCATATCTGCAGGGTCTCGAGATCATCGCTGATGCAAACACAGATACTCATATAAACGGCTATCTTATCGCAGCTATAGCACGCAGCCATAAAGGAACTCTCGCCACACTTCCGCAAACGACCGACATCTATCTCAAAGATGCTGCTTTCGCAGGACTGAAGCCCAGGATAGTGCTCTTTGAAATGTTCGAGCGCGGTGTATTCGGCTTTATCCCTCACTTGCTCCTTAAAACGTGTTTTGGTGAAGATTACCAAAGGCTGAGCATTTTCTCTCAGACTGATCTGATCAGAGAAATCGGCATCGATCCTCGCGGTATAGAGACTCTGGTATCTGCGGGCAGCCATGCCATGGCTCATGCAAAGCAGGTACTGCATGAATTGTTCGAGATGCAGACAGATTCATCTGAGATTCTTGCGCGTATTGCATCCGGTGAAGCCGCAGCACGGCAGGAAGGCTATCTTTGTGCTCTCACTGCTTCCGGCCAAGCCTGCCGTTTTCCGGAACGCAAAAGTTGCATCACATGTCAGTATGAAATATGTACAAAAGCTGCACTCCATCATCTGACCGCCGAATATGCAAGGCTATTATCTGAGCATAAAAGGTCCGGCGACTGGCGATCCGCTGAGATCATCCGTACTGCAATACTTCCGTTGATCAGAGAGTACTTTGACGGTCTCCGACTTATGTACCCCGAAGCAGATCTCACACCATACCATCAGATACTGGAGGGAGGTTTGGAACACTATGATCGTTTCATCAGCACTGATCAGTGACGGTTCATTCCGCCGCGATTTTGTAATAAACATTATGGATACTTCGATCCTCGAACATGTCGGAACGATCTTCGATGCGTATAAAAGTCACGGCATAATATCTGCAGAAAGTATCGATTCAGACATCTGGATCCTGACGGATGAACGGATCCGTGTCCGTCTGTCATTCTGTTTCAATGAATTTCTCTATCGCAGAAATGCCGAGAAATGGATCCATTGTGATCCTGCTCTTCTGAAGCAATATATGAAGGCCTTCATCCTCATGAAGATGGGTAGCCTTGGTTTGGGCTCGCTTTGTAGTCTGACGAGGTCTCTGAACAGGCTTATGTATGCGGAAGATCCAATGGAGTTTTCTTCCAAAAGCAGCAGTCGATCCTTCATTGCCGAATTCCTGCGGCTACTCCCGGGTTCTTGTGAGTCTCGGGAGAAAGCAGCAGAAAGATTTGCCGATCTCCCTGACACAGCCATACGATCCGGCGATCAGCGTCTTTTAGCCGACTTCACCGCCTATCTTCGCTTTCATGACCGCATTGGATCAGTATGGGAAACTGCTTCAGATGAAGACCGGCTGTTCCTTTTCCCTCTGTGGTTATGGTGGCATCTGACTATGATCCTCCCTTTACGACCGACTGAATTCACGCTGATGCCGTATGACTGTATCTACACGCGTGATGGACGTCATATGATCCGGGTCAGACGCACACGCCTCAAAGGCGGCTTTGAAAAGTTCTCATACACTGTCGATGGCGACTTTATCGTAGTAGATTACGAAGTTCCGGATAGTATAGTCAAACAGGTGCAGTGGTATAAAGATATGCTTAAAGATCGCGGATATACATCCGGCAGATATCTGTTTTCCGTAGACTATTACTATGACTACGTTCACACCCCGTCATGCAATCGCGCCAACAATAGCTACAGTTACAGTAATCTGAAACGCTCATTAAGATTCTTCTACAATCATTTTGCAGATCAGGATCCTTCTGAACCGAAGCTTCAACTTGGAGATACCAGACATCTTGCAATGATCAACCTGATCATCTCAGGAGGTTCCCCTGTCATCTGCAGAGAACTTGCAGGACATGACCGTATAGACATAAGCTCACACTACTATTCCAATATCTCATCGCTTGTGGAATGTGCGACATATGAGTTCTATCGGAGATCCATAAAGACTTCTGTTGATCCGCCATCCGGATCATCACATTATGTTCTTGAGTTCCCGCATGAAAAAGTCCGTATAAATGGCGGTTGGTGCTGCTCACAGGAATATATCGCTAATTCTGTCAGGGACTGTATACGCAGCATCAGCGAAAACGGTCAGCTCGGCAGTTGCGATGACTGCCGTTATTTCTGCCCGGACAGGCAGGGCATGCTCTTTCATTTTGAGGATACGGATTTTAACAAGGAGCGTGTCAAAGCTGACTCATGGTTTCTGATGTACATGACTGAAACCGTAAGACTTGGCGGAGCTTCGTCCGGAGATCTCTATCGTGCTCTTTTGAGACTTCAGAGCAGTTGCAGGAACTACATGGATTCTATCCTGAATGATCTGCGCCGAAAGGAGGCTGCATCTCATGGCAAGACCGAGAAAGAATGACTCTAATGAACTGATCCGGCTAATTGATGAATATTTTTCATCAGAAGCTGCCGGAGATCCGTCGAAGCTTAAGAGTTCTCTTCTTGAGAAATATGCTTATGCCCACGGAGTTACCGCTAAGGCATACGACTTTAGGAGAGATCCTGAAGTTCAAGCTCACATTTCGTATCTGAAGAAGCTTGTTTCTGACGAGCGAGGTTCCTCTATTGTAGGTGAAGGTTCATACAAGACTCTGGATATACGATCACTCATCCGCAAATACAAAGATCCTGAAGAACTTATCTCAGTTCTGTCTGAAATGGATGAATACTGGAAAAATGTATATGATGCAGGTCAGTCTGCAGATGCCGAGCTCACTGGCTGCAGAAAACAGCTGTCTGCCCTCCATGACGAACTAAAAGCCCTTAAAGAGAATGCTGCATCGCACTCTGCAGAGATTCGTTCTCTTAAATCTGAGAATTATCGTCTTTTAGTAGAGAACCGGTATCTCAGATCGATGCTTCGCACATATCTCTATCCGGCTTTGGCTGACACGATCCTTCAGGAAGAGCATGTGCTCCATATCGATGAAAAAGCTCTATCTGCTGATGCTGAAAAAGGTTTAATCGACAGCAGCTTTCCTTCATCTGTATCTGAGGCCGTTCAAAAAGACCGCTCAATGCAATCACGGGAAGAGAACCTGCTTGAAAAGATGTGGGATTCCATCGGAGGTTTTCATGAATAATAAACTTTATCTTCCGGACTGTCCTGAGCTCCTTGCAGAATGGGATGACGAAAAAAATACTGGCCTGGATGCAGCTTCTATCACTCTTCGCAGCAATCGAAGGGTGTGGTGGAAGTGTTCTCTTGGGCACAGCTGGAAGACCTCCGTTTGGAATCGCAGTGCTGGAACCAGCTGCCCGTTCTGCAGCAATCGAAAGATCCTACCCGGATTCAATGATGTTCTGACCAGGTATCCATTCATCGGAAAATATTGGGATCACGAAAAGAATCTGCCTCTTGAACCATC
>CADATR010000105.1 GCA_902790885.1 uncultured Eubacteriales bacterium | reverse complement strand
CGACTTTTGAATGTGTTTTGGCGAAAATAAGGGCGAAGCAAAGGAGTACCGGCTGCAGACAGGACTCAGGAAGGAGCCAACAAACAGCAGCCAAAGGACTCCGCGAAACGGACCTTGAAAACTGAATACACATTCATCAGGAACTTTCTCTGAGATATAGGGCTAATCCCTTGAGCATGTGAGGTCGAAGCGCGATGACCCGTAAGGAGAGCGAACAACTATCTGGACCCTGAAGGCGGACAGCAACCGCAATAGTGCGATGACAGTCTCAGAGGACAATGATACTTCCGTCCAGTCACAGCCCTGAAGGCAGCTTCGGGATCACGCAATGAGGGCGGCTCGGGGAGACACCCGGAGGAGGCTCACAGCCTCATGAGGAAGAGTAGCTGCCTTCCGCCTGAATGATTTCCCGAACAGACCTGGGGGAGCCGAGGACAAATACAGGTGCTGGTAATAAACAGAGCAGCAGGAGACTTAACACTTTTCCTGCTGCTCTGTGGCGAAAGATACATAGACAATCTGCGGTAAAAGGAGAAAGCATATATGAATACAGTACCAATGAGAGAACCTGATCCGAATGATGACATGGGAGTGACTATCGACGCGATACTCACAAGACCGGCACTCAGGATCAGATATATGAAAGGTGACTTCGATGACTGGAAGTCGATCATAGGAGATGAGGACCTTGAATACGGGATAAGGCAGCTCCCTGAGAAGGAGCAGGCTATCCTGGAGAAATACTATTTGCAGCAGAAGACGCTTCTGGATATCTCGAGAGATCTGGATATACCGGCAAGTGTCATAGGCGGATACCTCATAGCGATTGAAACGAGGCTGATAATCTATGCCTAGGAGGAAGAAAAAGCGGGCCTATGTACAGTCTCCCTGTTTCAGGATAAGACGGGGAGACATATACCTCGCGGACCTGGGGACTAAGGCGGATGTTATCGGGAGTGAACAATTTGGGGTGCGTCCTGTTCTGATCACGCAGTGCAATCGTCAGAATGACAGATCGACGACATACATCATCGTCATAATCACAAGCGAGATCAAAAAGACCAGGATGGACACGCACGTGATACTTCCGATGGTCAAAGGGCTGTCCAGACAGTCAATGGCGTGCTGTGAGCAAAGGTTCACCATAGGCCGCCTGAGACTTCTGGAGTACAGGGGACACCTGGATAATAAAACAATGAAGAGAATAACGAGGGCCTGCCGCCTGGCGGAGGCTCAGGACAGAGATAAACTGCCGCGCTTCTACAGAGGAAGGCGGCATTTTTCATATGGAAAGGCCGGTAAATATAGTGGAAAAATACGAAAAGTCAATTCTGCAAAGCATGGAACTCGCATGCTTGGCAAGAGCGAAAGCCGAGGGCTTAATTAGTGATATGGAATACATCACACTATCTTGCAAGATAAACGATATGTTCAGAGAAGAGAAGAAATATGACTGTATAGTAGGAGGCTAGCAATGGCTGAAGTAAAAGTAATAAAGGCAAACAGGGACAGTATTGTCCGGAGGGGTGTGAATATCAAGCAGCTGAGGGTGGCTGCATACTGCAGAGTAAGTACAGATACTGAAGATCAGATCAACAGTTATAACTCTCAGCTGCAGTACTACACGGACCTCATAGCATCAAAGCCGGAATGGCAGATGGCAGGGATATATTCTGACACCGCCATAACCGGAACCAAGGTGGATAAGAGAGAGGGCTTCAGAAACATGATCGCTGACTGCACATCAGGCAAAATCGATCTCGTGATTACCAAGTCCATCTCCAGATTCGCAAGAAATACATTGGACACACTTAAGTATGTGCGCCTTCTTAAGGATAAGGGTGTGTCAGTAATCTTTGAAGATGAGAACATAAACACTATGGCTATGGAAGGTGAACTGCTTCTGACCGTTCTCAGCTCGGTAGCACAGCAGGAAGTGGAGAACATCTCTGCCAATGTGAAGAAGGGCCTTCAGATGAAAATGGCCAGAGGAGAGATGATCGGCTTCAATGGATGCCTCGGTTATGACTATCACCCTGAAACCAAGACGATCACTGTGAATGAAAGAGAAGCGGCTATAGTAAAGCGCATCTACAATAGATATATAGATGGCGTCGGATGCAAATTCATAGCCGCTGAACTGCGTGAGATGGGCGCACTGAAAAAGGACGGGACATCCGACTGGACAGAATGTCATATCCGGGGGATCCTTCAGAATGTGAAATACCAGGGAGATCTAATGATGGGCTCCACATATACGACTGACCCAATCTCGAAACGCCGCGTGATCAACAGGGGCGAGCAGGATATGTACTATATGCGCGACCATCATCAGCCCATTGTTTCAAGGGAACAGTTTGAGGAAGCTCAGAAAGTGCGCATATCCAGAAGGCAGAAGCAGAGACGTAAGGATGACAGAGTCCCTCTGAGCTTTAAACATTATCCTTTCAGCGGGATGATCAAATGCGGATATTGCGGTACGACTTACACACGAAAGACTGTACATGGCAACTATGAGCAGTACAAAAGATACATATGGCAGTGCACGAACTACATCAAGAACGGAAAGAGGAGCTGCCCGAAGTGCAAGGCCATCAGAGAAGAGATACTCGAGGGAGCATTCGTGGATGCATTCAACCTTCTCTGTCAGGATGAAAAAAAGAGGAAGATTCTGACAGAAGCACTTAAAGTGTCTTTTGACCTCATGGAAAGCCTTGCTCCTTCTGACGAGTTGGACAAACTCAAGGAAAAGCTTGAGAAGGAAAAGGAGCGTAAGCAGAAGATTATTGACCTCCTAATTTCCGAAAGGATCGGCGAGGAAGCTTATGAGAACAGGATGGCGATTGTTGAAGGCAAGATCACCAACCTCAGTAACAAGATCGACAGATTCGAACTCAGGCGATCGGAAATAAGTACTAGGACCAGAGGACTTAGAGAGTTAAAGAGGAAGATCGATAATGGCGAGCTTCTCACAGGATTCGATGTTGCCACCTATGAAACTCTGATCAAATACATCATCATAGGCGGCGAAGATGAGTATGGTGAAGATGACCCGCACAGAATCGTATTTGTTATCAAGAACGGGGAGAGACTTGTCCCTACGGGAAAGGATTATAAGCAGCAGAAAAGCAGAGAAACAGCTGAACGGTTTCAGCGTGAAAGATCTGATGAGGCATTTGTGGAAGTGCTCAGCTTCAACTACTATGCAGATCATGTAGATTTCGAGAGAGTAGAGGATGGCCTGAAAAAGAATCTGCGTAACAGCTCACGAGTGAGTATGGTCATCCCGGTAATTGCAGATGCAGTAGCAGGCGCTTTGCAAGTGCCTGCTGCCGCATAAGTCTGATACTAATACGAAAGCATCGCAACGGGGATCGCGCAAGCGGTCCTTGTTGCGTATATATACAGATTCCTCCGTATTTTAAAGGGATGAGGCGGGCTGAGGAGACGATTAAACTACGGAGTTATAGATAGTCTGGAGGCACTGTGATAAAACCTGAATCAGGGTTTCGGTGCCTGCGAAAAAAAGAGAAAGAAGGAGAGAAGAGAAAATGAGAAAACTGGCAAGTATACAGAAGATCTGGAAGATCGAGCCAATAGAAGGTGCCGACCGGATCGAACTCGCGCATGTACTTGGATGGCAGTGCGTGGTCAATAAGGGACAATTCAGCGAAATGGACATGGCTGTATATTTTGAAGTGGACAGCTTCCTGCCCATAAGACCTGAGTTCGAGTTTCTCAGGGCATCAAGCTATAAGAAGACAGATATCATGGGTGAGGGATTCAGACTCAGGACCATGAAGTTCAGAGGACAGATCTCACAGGGACTGGTTCTTCCAGTGACAGCGTTCACGGAGATTCCGGAAGATACGGATATAGGAACAGATGTGAGCGATATTCTTGGAGTCAGAAAGTGGGAAATCGAAGAGAGACTTACTACAGGTGGAACTGTGATCGGAACTCTTCCGCGTGATATCCCGCATACTGATGAGACAAGAGTCCAGGCAGAGCCTGACCTTATACAGGCCTTTGCGGATCTTGAATACTATATCTCGACCAAGATGGACGGATCATCCCACTCGATCGGACTGGACGAAGACGGATTTCACGTTACAGGTCATAACTATGAATATAAAGATGATGGGACCAGCGGCTTTTACGAGCTGGTTAAAGAGCGCGGAATCGAGCAGCGTATGAGAGCTTTTGCAGATGCGAATGCACTCAGCTCATTCACTATCCAGGGCGAGCTTTGTGCTCCTGGAATACAGAAGAATCCACTTAAATTGGCAAAGCCGGAATGGTACGTTTTCACTGTAAGAGAGAACGGGAAGCGTGTTGGGCTGAGCAAGATGCTTGAAATATGCGATGCCCTTAAGCTTGAACACGTGCCGATCGAGGAGATTGATACGGATCTTCCGTCAAAATACCCGACTGTGGAAGCACTCCTTGAGAGAGCGGATGGTCAGTATCCGAATGGTGGAAAGAAGGAAGGCATAGTGATAAGGCCTACCGAGCCTGTGTTCTGTGATATCATCAGTGCAGCTCTTTCAATGAAGGTAGTGAGCAACAAATACCTGCTGAAGAAGGAGTGATAGAGCGATGATATATGTAACAGGCGACACACATATCCCTGTTGATATCCATAAGCTGAATACTCAGCGTTTTGAAGGTCAGAAGTCTATGACCAAAGATGATTACCTTATCATCTGCGGAGACTTCGGCCTTCTTTTTAATTACAGGGAAACAGGAAACAGTGTACCGGCATGTCCGGAGGATACTTGCTGGACCAAAGAGGAACTGTACTGGTATGAATGGCTCAATGAGAAGCCGTTCACTACACTATGGGTAGACGGGAATCACGAGAACTTTGACAGACTGAAGAAGTATAAGTCCTGCAAATGGAATGGCGGCAAGGTGCAGATGATATCTGACTCCATAATCCATCTGATGCGCGGACAGATCTATGACATCCAGGGGTACAGCATACTCACACTCGGAGGTGCTCCGAGTCATGACCGCGGACCAGCGACCGGGACTGAAAAAATAGATGCTCACAAATGGTGGTGGAAACAGGAGCTTCCGACGAGAAGTGAATACGACCAGGCACACAGGAATCTGAAACGCCACAATAATACAGTCGACTTCATCATCACACATGAAGCACCAGGAGTAGCCCTTCACAGACTGGGACTGCCGCAGAATGAAGTCTCCAACAAGCTATGGGAGCTTTACGACCATACAGCTTTTGGAATGTGGTATTGCGGACATCATCATATCGATACGCAGTACGGCAAAGTGAGACTCCTGTATGATGATATCAAGAGGATAGATAACTTGACGAACTACTCATTGTCCCGATAAATGGCCCTTAATGAGCAGACCGCAAATAGTTGATGAAAGCGTCAGCTAAGGCGGCTAAAATATGATTATAAGCAGTCCCAAATTCGGGACGTAAGCGGGAGTATCATAATCTCAGGTAAGAAGATTGCAAAAGTAAACCCGCAACGGTTACATCCACAGAAAGCAGGTGGGACTATGGCAAATAAAGACTATCATCAGATTATGACAGAGATAACTTCGCAGCTCACTGGCAATACGGAAGAAGATATCAGATATCTGACTGCCAAATGCGAAGAGTATAAGACACATGAAATGGCTAAAGAGATCCTCAGGGGTATAGGCCGACTCATGTATGACATTATCCCGGAGGATAAGAGGGAAGAAATCAACCAGGCGATAAATAATGACAGTTTGGGGTGGAAAGCTGCTTTGGATGAAGCGAATTTCTGCATCTATAAGAAGGATTTCTATAAAGCAAGGGAGATACTTGAATCTCTGATATCAAAGCTTGAAGACGCAGATATGTACGCCGATGATGAAATCACGGTATATAAGGATTTCAATGAAACCTTTGAGGATGTCCTTTTCCTCCACAGGTGTCGATCAGAGAAAAAAGAAAAGGTTCTTAAAGGTGCAGGATATCCCTATGCGACCATATACACACAGTATGGAGGTCTGCTTTTTGAACTGGGTGAACATACCAAGGCAATTGAGGCACTCCGAAAAGCCAGAAAATGGAACCCAATCAGTGCCGACATTGCGTTTGAACTTGCGGAGAACTATAAGGCAACAGGAGACCTGGATACATTCCTGGAGATAACAAAAGAGGCTTATGCAGGATGTTTCAGAGAAAAGACTCTTGCAAGATATTACAGAAATCTTGCTTTTTACTACTCTGAAAAGAAGAGATTC
>CADATR010000104.1 GCA_902790885.1 uncultured Eubacteriales bacterium | reverse complement strand
AGGATAGCGGATATAGTGAATCGAAGCAGCGCGCCATTGAATCATGACGAAGCTGAGATCGCAGGCTATAGAGATGCTCTCAACATAATACATTCAAATTACGTGAATCTTACATTCTCTGTAAAAGATATCCTTCTTCTTCATGAGACGATGATGGCTCCTTCCGGTGATGATCTGGCAGGGCAGTATAAGCAAACTGATAATGTTATTGTAGAAATAGATACAAACGGAAACAGAAGAGTAAGGTTTCGCCCGATACCGGCAAATGAGACTAAAGAGGCGATGGAGCAGCTGGAACTGGCATATCTGATCGCATGCTCCAATTCTCATATAAATCAACTTCTGCTGATTCCATGTGTCATACTGGATTTCCTGTGTATTCATCCTTTCCGGGATGGTAACGGAAGGATGTCACGGCTGTTATCGCTGTTGCTTCTGTATAAGAATGGATTCGACGCCGGAAAATACATCTCGTTTGAAGAGCAGATCAACAAGTACAAGGATCTGTATTACGACGCACTGCAGCGTTCTTCTTCGGGATGGGATACCAATCAGAATGACTATTTCCCATTCGTTCAGAACTTCATAACTATGCTGTATATATGTTACAAGGAGCTCGACCAACGCTTTGCAGTAGTACAGGGGAAAAGAGTAACCAAGACTGCTCGTATTGAAGCGACGGTCCTTGGGAGTCTGACACCTTTATCTAAAGCTGATATTTGTGCTATGCACCCGGACATCAGCCAAACGACCGTAGAAGCTGTGCTCGGGAAAATGGTAAGAAACGGACAAATAAAGCGTATCGGTGCATCCAGAGGATCAAAATATATCAGGAATTGGGAAAAGAACTAATTGCCTGGGTACAATACCGGGTACAAACGGGACGGCGCTTTACCTCCTTATAATTTCAACGTTTGTACGATTCTGACTTCTTCGAGTCCCATGCTTGATGTGAGGTGTCACGAAGTGACGGACTACCTGTAAGGATTGCCCGAAGGGAGGATCCCTTACATGGAGTCCTGACATCGGTCCTCCGCCAGAGACGACTGTTGAATACCGTCGTTTTTTATTCCGAAGAGGTATAATAAGTACATCACGAGAGTCAGCACGGTGCTGATAGTCACACTGGGGCTCCTGCTTATGACAAAAGGACTTAAGCTGCTGTGAAAATACACATACTGAATTGCGGGTACATAAGAGTATATGAGGATCTGCTGTACGGCGGCGGGAGTATAATGACTGATTTCCGGAAAGCCGTTATGGTTCCCGAACGCAAACGGGTAACACTCCCGGCGTTTTCATATCTGATCGAGCATCCGGCAGGGCTTTTTCTTGTGGATACAGGCTGGAGCAGAGATATCAGTCCGGATGGAGTCTATGATCCCAAAGCTGTAAAAAGCGTTCTGCCCACGCACCTGGCCGCGCTGTACAGGCCATATGTACCTGCGGGCATGGCAGTGGATGAACAGCTGAGATCCATGGGTATAAGGCAGGAAGATATAGACGCAGTGCTCATTACACATCTTGATCCGGATCATGTTTCGGGACTCAGATCGGTGAGCCGGGCAAAGAGGATAGTGATACCTGAGGATGAAGCATACTGGTCGGTAAGGACGAAATACCGTATCAGACAGCCGGAGCAGCTATGGGATGTAGAGGGTGCGGAAAGAGTGTTCTTCAGAGGCCATCTGCTTGGCCCGATGAACAAAGCCATAGATATCACAGGTGACGGCAGCATCATGATGGTGAATATGCCGGGGCATACAGACGGGCTTTGCGGAGTCATTGTCAGAAATAAAGAGAGGTATGTGCTTCTGGCTTCGGACGCTGCCGTATCTCCGCGCAGCTGGGAAAAGATGGAAGCACCGGGATTCGCCGCTGATCCGGCACTGCAGTTTAAAACTCTGCGCTGGGTCGCAAAGGAAGCAAACGACACTGCATGTGCAGCCGTTCTTTGCAGTCATGATAAAGAAATAAAAACTGAAACGATAGAGTTCTAGCAGGAGAGTCCCATGTCCTCCGCCTGAGACGACTGTTGAAATATACAGTCGTTTTACAGCGGAAAGGCAGTGGCTTCGCTAAATAGGCTCTGCAGTATTTGTACAAAATGAGCGACGCTTTCACGGGCGTCGTTTTTATGTGTGCAGAGAACACACGAAAATGATTCCGGGCAGTCAAAAGGAATCCAGGCATACTGCCCGCTGTGATCGTTCAGGAATCCCGGAGCGAGGCAGACGCCTCTGTCTGCCGCGACATTGGTGAGGGTGGTGTCGTGATCGTGACTGTTGAAATAATCTATCCGGCCTGAAGCGATCAGCCTCTGCTGGACAGCCCGGAGTGCCGCGGGAGAACCTCCACCCACCATAAGAGTACGGCCGTACAGGTCCTCTTCCGTGAGCAGGTTCTTATCCGCAAGAGGGTCATCTCTGCGCGCGATCAGATATATACGGCTCGTGAACAGCTTATGCACATTGATAGACGGGACATGGCGTGTCAGCTCCTCGAGAGTGAAATGTATGTCCGATTCATTTTTCAGGAAAGCCTCAAGCCCACCGTTATATAAGAACTGTGGCTCTATCTGTACATCCGGATGAGCATCTGCCATTAAGCGCATTGCTTCAGGCAGAAAGAATATGGAGCTGCGTGTCATCATGTTGATGGAAATGCTGTCCTTGTATTTCGCG
Organism: uncultured Eubacteriales bacterium; assembly: GCA_902790885.1. The sequence goes on along the minus strand of CADATR010000104.1, from coordinate 3,617 downwards.
CTGAAATTCTGACCCTGCTCTATGGCGCGCTTCATCTGGTCGCGAAGAGAGGTGATAGTAAGGACAAACTGCTCTCCGGCCGGAGTCAGAGCCGCACCTTTGCCGCTTCGTTCAAAGATGGCAAAGCCGATCTCTTCTTCAAGAAGCCTGATCTGGTAAGAGAAAGTCGGCTGACTGACATACTGGTTCTCGGCCGCCCTGGTGAAGTTGAGAGTGTGAGCGAGTTCTATACAATAATCGATCTGCTTGGAGTTCATGGCCCGGTCCTTAGGTCTCGTAGTAGTGAAAAATGGATGCATGCGATTTAATTATTAAATCAATTATATACTGTTTGGATTGGATTATTCAATCAATGTGTGCAAGAATTAAGCCATCAAAGGAAAACAAAAAGCAAAAGAACGACAGCAAGATGTAACAGGAGGCACAAAATGGCTAAAACACTTATCGCTTTCTTTTCAAGGGCAGATGAAAACTACTTCGGCGGAGCTATGAGATACGTCAAGACAGGAAATACCGAGATCGTATGCAACGGCATGAAGGAAATGATAGATGCAGACGTTTTCAAGATCGAGATGAAGGATCCGTATTCACCGGTCTACATGACATGCATAGAGGAAGCCAAGAAGGACCTTAAAGCAAATGCACGCCCGGAGCTGGTGAGCATGCCTGAGAGCATCGATGAGTATGAGACGGTCATCCTCGCTTATCCAAACTACTGGGGCACATTCCCGATGGCAGTCGCAACATTCATAGATAACTTCAACTTTGCAGGAAAGACGGTCCTCCCGCTCTGCACGAATGAGGGAAGCGGAATGGGACACAGCGAATCTGATCTGCGCAGGATGATGCCGGGAGCAAACATAAAAAGCGGTCTTTCGGTAACAGGCAGCAGAGCAGCGAGCGCATCCGGCCCGGTAAAGAAGTGGCTCTCTGCAAACGGAGTTCTTTAAGGAGGCAGCGATGGAATACGAAAAGGGTTATGTATATAAACTGATGGACGAAGGCGGCCCTACAGATAACAGGGAGCCGTACTTCAGAGAAGCAGTAGAAGAGATGATGCGTGCCAGAGTCCTCTGTGCAAGGGCTAATGCCAAGATGCCTGATGATCCGACCTATGTGAATGATCTTGAGGAACTCTTCGGAAGAAAGCTTGATGATGTGCGCATTCTGACGCCATTCATCTGCGACTTCGGAAACCGCGTCAAGTTCGGAAAGGGAGTTTTTCTGAATCATTCGGCGATCCTTTCTGCATCGGGCGGGATCGAGTTTGAGGACGGCGTCATGTCCGCACCGGGACTCAGGATAGCCAGCATCAATCATGATATGAACGAGCGCCACACCAAATACACATATGGCAAGGTCCTCATAAAGAAAAACGCATGGATCGGGATGAATGCAACTATTTGCCCGGGCGTCACAGTCGGTGAATATGCCGTTGTGGCAGCAGGCGCTGTTGTAACTAAGGATGTGCCTGATTACGCGGTAGTAGGCGGTGTACCGGCAAAGGTGATCAGATACCTGGATCCATCTGAACAAAAGGAATAAAAATGAAGATTGATGGATTTGGTAATGTGAATGTAACAGGGATAGACATAGCAGCGCTGGATAGGGATGAGAAGGATGTTCTGTATCATCAGGCCAGATACTGCCAGGCAATGACTGATGCGGACATAGATACGCTGAGAGAACTGACTGCGGAAAACAAAACCTATACACATATGAGTGGTAAGAAGCAGACAAGAGAAGAGTATTTCGCTGACATCGCAGATGGAAGTCTGACATATTACACCATCGGGATCGCTGATCCGGTAATAAAGGTAAATGGCGACAGCGCAACTATAACATACACTTCAGTACTTAACGCTAATGCTTATGGAGCAAGGGGTACCTCCCAAATGAAGGGCACACATAGCTTTACCAGAAAAGACGGTAAATGGATAGAAGAATAGGAGGAGTTTATGGGACAGTCAATAAAGAGATTCGGAATACTTATGTTGCTGATGGCGCTTGTTGTCACAGCAGTTTCCTGTGGCTCAGGAAATAGTGAAGACCAGGCCGGTTCTGCTGAAGAGAGCACGGCGGAACAGCAGGAAACAACATCAGATACAGAAGTTGCGCCAGGAGAAGGAGAAGGTAAGGCTCTGGTTGTGTATTTTTCAAGGACGGGAGAGCAGTATAAAGTCGGTGTGATCGACAAAGGAAATACTGCGATCGTTGCTGAGATGATAGCGGAGGAAACCGGTGCGGATATGTTTGAGATCCTTCCGGAAGAGGACAGCTATCCTGATACATATGATGCGCTTACAGAAGTCGCCAAGCAGGAACAGAACGATAATGCCAGACCTGCATATAAGGGCGAGGTCCCGGATCTTTCCGGATACACAACTATATTCATCGGGTCTCCGGTATGGTGGGGCGACTGGCCGATGATCATGTATACGTTCTTCGAAAATGAAGATCTGTCAGGCAAGAAACTCGTGCCTTTCTCAACACATGAAGGCAGCGGCCTTGCAAACTTTGACACTGCGCTTGCAGAAGCCTGCCCTGATTCGGAAGTGCTGGAAGGACTGGCTGTAAGGGGGCAGGACGCACAGAGCGATCAGGAAAATGTAAGATCTGCAGTAAAAGACTGGTTGTCGGGACTCGGATACTAGTTATAATAGTATACAGCTCAGAAGAGGAAACTCGAAATGAACACAAGAAAACTCAGAGATATAGAGAGATCCGCTGCACACTGTTGATAACTGAAAGTATTGTTATGTGCTGTAGATACTATTACGAAGATTTCGAAATAGAATTAAGAGAATTGATGAAAGCTGAGGCAGTAGTAAAACTGTCAGACTTTGATCGCAGTAAAACAACCAACCGAGATATTTATCCGTCCCAGGCATCTGTCACGATACATTCTGCTGAATCAAATGGTGGTCATAAGACAGATACTCTGGGTGTGTCGGAAATGTTTTGGGGTTTCGAAAATCCTTATAGAAAAGGCCTCATCATCAATGCGAGATCTGAGACTGCAAGAGAAAAGAATCTGTTCGCCGAAAGTATAGCCAGGCGGCGCTGTGTGATCCCGGCAAGCGGGTTCTATGAGTGGGACCGTTATAAGGCAAGATACAGAATTACTTTGCCGTGTAAGCAGCTGATATTTTTTGCAGGATTCTACCGTGAGGAGCAAAGCGTTAATCGATATACAATCTTAACTACGGAAGCGAATGACTCAATGATAAGGGTACACGACCGTATGCCTGTAATTATCAGCCGTGACGAGATCAGACCGTGGATATATGATGACACAAAACTTTCGGAGTTCCTTGGAAGGAAACAGCCGGAGTTGATATGCGAGCATGATTCCGGACAAATAAGGATGGACTTTGGGCTATAGGATAGTCTTGGTATTTCCTCGTTTGTGTTCTTATATCGGAAAGCAATAAAATAATAATTTAGTGCAGTGAAAAGATCGATGAAAATATGCCTTCGATCGGCAACCTGCTTTCCGGAATCTTTTGTTTTCATCAAAGCATGCATATATGCATCGACTTGAATAATTATTAGCTTTTTCGCCTTGCTGCCTGCCGGCGAAAAAGGACTTTTTACAAATCTTCTACATGAGAGCC
>CADATR010000103.1 GCA_902790885.1 uncultured Eubacteriales bacterium | reverse complement strand
GTCGCCGGCTGTCGGAAAGATAATCGACCGCTTCGGCTACAAGATCGTTATGATCAGCGATACTCTGATCCTCGTGGTAGTATGCTTCTTCTACGGCTTCGCTCATCACATCTTCCCGATGCATGTCGCGTTTATTGTCTGCTGCGCCAACTATGTGCTGGACTCGGTCATATCGCTGGCATCGATGGCTTCGAATGTTTACGTGCAGGATCTTTCTGACAGTGCGGATGAGATGCGCGCTACCATCTCTACAGGCGTATCGGTGAACCATTTCATAACGATACTGGTGGCGCTGTTCGGAGGATGGATATGGAAAACTCTCGGCATAGAGACACTGTTTATTCTCTCGGCCGTACTCGGACTGTGCAACAGCGCGTACGCCGCAACTATCAAAACAAAGAATAAAACAGAAAAGGGGATTCGGGTAAAATGATAAGGATAGGGAAGCCCTTTACAAAAACAGAAGACGGCAGGGCATATCTGTGCGCGCCGGTAGATATTTCTGACGATACAGCCACCAGATATGATGAGGATGAAGGCGGCAACACAGTAACCCATGACAGAAAAAAGTGAGATCTTATACAAACTGATGATGAGAAAGGGCTATCCTGAAGCTTTTGCCAGAATCATCGCGGCAGAAATGAGCACTGATTTCACGGCCGACAGGATGATCGCTTATATTGGCAGAAACGGCAGGCGGCCGCTCGAGGAAGTCGCTGATGAGATGCTGGCGATACAGAGTGACCGTGACAGGATACGCGACAGGCACATCGCGGAGCATGCTCAGTCAAAGATCAACGATCTGTACAGAAACTTCAATGAATAAAACAACAGCTCTGCCGGGGAAACACCTGAGCAGAGCTGATATTTTCTTATGACATCCAGAAATGAGTCTGTTATGCTCATCATTATGCCGGGATGACTTCAAAGATATTGTTGTCGGTCTCGTGGAAAGACTCGAGCTTGGTCATAATACCCTTGACAGCTTTTTCGGAGTATGCCTTTGCCTCGTCTTCATCAAAGGTGTTGATGAAGCAGTGCTCCTTGTTGGAAAGAGCTGCGACATAGCCCGTTTCATTGCTATACTTGTTTGTCCATTTGATTTTGACCATGATAGTCATACCTCCTTCCCTTGTGATTGGTTTCTTAATGGTCATTTCGCGCTGACCTTATATGTAATAGTAAGACTTTTGCGTTGACAATTCAATGCGCTTCGCCAAAAAAATAACTGAAATGATTCTTTATATGGTGGTTTGTTATAGTATTCATCAAATATATAGTGTTGATACTCCTGCCTGCGTGATACAATTTAAACATACTCAGACGCAAGGGGGATCATGCGAAAACCATTATGTACGATCAGACCATCAAAAAACTTCATGAGATGATCAGCCGCTCAAAGCGGATCGTTTTCTTTGGGGGCGCGGGTGTATCTACAGCCTGCGGCATCCCTGACTTCAGGTCTGCTGACGGACTTTATTCCGATCAGTTCGGCCTGGCAGGCCGCTCTCCGGAGGACATACTGAGTGCCTTGTTCTTTGCTCTTCATACCGGGGAGTTCTACGACTTTTACCGCGCGAGGATGGTTTATCCGGATGCGCAGCCGGGGGCTGTCCACAGATATCTGTATGAGCTTGAGAAGCAGGACAGGCTCCGCGGGATAGTGACGCAGAACATCGACGGGCTGCACAAAAGAGCCGGCAACAAACGGGTTTATGAGCTTCACGGAAGTATTTACGAAAACTGCTGTGTGGACTGTGAGGCTGAATATCCGCTAGAGAAGATAACGGGCTGCGAAGGCGTACCGAGATGCGACAGATGCGGCGGCATCATAAAGCCGTATGTTGTGCTCTACGGCGAGGCGCCGGATAAATACACCATGATAGGAGCAACGCGCGAGATAAGCAATGCCGACATGCTCATCGTGGCAGGGACTTCGCTGCAGGTGGAGCCGGCGGCATCGCTCATAGACTGCTTTGACGGCAGGTATCTGGTGGTGATCAACAAAGAGGAGACGCAAGCCGACAGCCGCGCTTCCCTGGTTATACACGACGATATAGAAAAGGTATTCTCAGAGCTGGAGAAAATGTAAATACGGAGAAACCGACAGATGGAATTTATTGCTGAAATAATCGTAAATCTGCTGCTGCTTCTGGGTATCTGGCTTGTGAGGTGGTGCGCCAGTCACAAAAACATAACGCTCATGATACTTGTCATAGCGGCTATGTTTATTGATGTGCTGGTTATAGTGAAGTTTTTCTGGGGGCGCTGAGCAGGCTGCCCGGCGTAAACAAAATGACTATAGAGCAGAAGGTATTCAGCCGCAGGCGGTTCAGCGTGAAGCGCATGGAAGACTGCGGATTCAAAAAGAGCGGGAATTGTTATTCGCTGTCTGAGGAGTTCATGGACGGCGATTTTACCGCGGAGATAATGGTGCGCGAAAGCGGCAGCGTGACAGGCAGGGTCATTGACAACATGATGGGCGAGGAGTACATTCCTCTGCGAATGCCTAATTACACCGGAGCCTTTGTCGGCTCTGTGAGAGCTGCCTATGAGGAGCTTCTGACGGATATCGCTGACAGATGCTGCTCTGACGTAGCGTTCGTCTCCGACCAGAGCAACCGTATCGCCGCGGCAATACTCGACAGATATTCCGTAGAACCGGATTTTCCCTGGGAAGAGGACGGAAAGAACCCCTACGGAGTATTCAGGCACGGAAGCAACAACAAATGGTTCGGACTCGTAATGAACATCGACAGACGGCATCTTGACAAGACCGCGCCTGAAGAAAACGTCGATGTGATCAACCTGAAGGCCGATGAGAATAAAACCGCTGCCCTTCATAAGATAAGAGGCATTTATCCGGCATATCACATGAATCACAAAAAGTGGATATCAGTCACCCTCGATGATACCCTCGATGACAGGGACGTGATGGACCTCATTGATGAGAGCTTCAGGCTGACCGACAGTCCCGCGGGAGTGCTCAGTGAGAGTCTCATAAAGGAAGCCCTTGAGATAGCCGACAGCATACCGCCGGGCAGGGTGATGTCGTACGGGCAGATAGCCGCGCTGATGGGACGGCCTAAAAACGCGCGCCTCGTAGGCAAGATAATGAGCATGCAGGACCGGTTTGGCAATCACCCGTGCCACAGGGTGGTCAACAGCGCGGGCCGCACGGTGCCGGGCTGGACTGAGCAGCGCGAGCTGCTCGAGGCCGAGGGTGTGGAGTTCAAGGCAAACGGAAATGTCGATATGGGCAGATTCCGGGTGAAATGATACATGTTTCAAGCGTTTTACGCGGTCTGCAACCGCCGGTTGACAGATTGAAAAGCCCGGTTGGTGGAGTGCAACCGTCTGAAACTGTAAATTGAAGGTGGAAAACAGTTACGGACACACTCACGATCAAGGAGGTAAACAGATGATTCTCGCAGATAAGATCATAGAAAACAGAAAGAAAAACGGATGGTCACAGGAAGAGCTCGCGGACAGGCTCGGAGTATCCAGACAGTCGGTATCCAAGTGGGAGGGCGCGCAGGCTGTGCCTGACATGAAAAAGATAATCCAGATGTCAGAGATATTCGGCGTCAGCACAGACTATCTTCTTATAGATGACATAGAAGAGCCGAAGGCTCCGGAGGTGACTCCTGTAGACAGCGGACTTGAGGAGACGGTAAGACAGGTATCCATGGAAGAGGCCAGCGCCTTCCTCGAGCATAACGGCAGGGCGGCCGGCACCATATCGACGGGTGTGATGATGTGCATACTGTCGCCTGTGCTGCTGATACTGCTGAGCGGACTGGCAGAAGCGGAGAAGATCGCCATGAACACAAGGATCGCCGAGATGGCCGGTACGGCCGTGCTCCTCATAATTGTGGCAACCGCGGTAGGAATGTTCGTGATGACAGGCATGCGCGGCAAGGAGTATGAATACCTCGAGAATCTCGATATAGACACAGCGTACGGAGTCAGCGGCATGGCAAGGGAACGCCGCTCACAGTACGCGGAGAGACACACCAGACTCCTCATAGTAGGCATAATGCTCTGCATCATTGCTGCAGTTCCGCTTCTGATACTGGACATGAGCAATTACTCAAACAATACTGATGTGCTCCCGATCGCAGGCGTCTGCCTGATGATCATGACCGTTGCAGCCGGTGTAAAGATGATAGTCCTTACCTGCATAAGACAGGACGGATTTGACAAGCTGCTCGAAGAAGGCGACTACACAAGGCTCAACAAGAAGGCAGGCAAGTACGACGGAGTATACTGGGGCATCGCCCTCGCGGTGTATCTCATATGGAGCTTTGTTACGAACCGCTGGGATATCTCGTGGATCGTATGGCCGATCGCCGGCGTTCTCTACTTCGTATATCACGAGATAGCGAGAGCGATCGTAAGAGCAGCCTACAAAAAATAACATACATCGTTCGGCAGAACGCGCACTGCAGTCAGACCCGCCTTTGTGCGGGTCTGTTTTTTTATATCTCTGAAGCCTTGTGGTGTTGCAAGGATAAGCCCTTTGATTGTAAGATTAATGGGAACGATATTAGGGTATTCATTGAAAGGAGATCATGATGAAAGTAGTAGAAACCAAACACGCACCGGGTGCTTTCGGACCTTATTCACAGGCATTCGTTACAAACGGTTTTGTTTTCACCTCCGGTCAGATTCCTGTAGATCCGGCAACAGGTGAGATCCCTGCAGGCATCGAAGCGCAGGCTGAGCAGAGCTGCAAAAACGTCGGAGCTATCCTTGAAGCTGCCGAATCGGGCTACGACAAGGTAATAAAGACGACATGCTTCCTCGCGGACATGGGAGATTTCGCTGCGTTCAACGCGGTTTACGCCAAATACTTCACATCGAAGCCTGCAAGAAGCTGCGTTGCGGTCAAGGACCTGCCTAAGGGCGTTCTTTGCGAGATAGAGGCGATCGCTGAAGCATAAAGCATGAGCCGGATACCTTCTGTGTCACATGAGGGCGCGGGAGGGTTCACCCGGATCATAAGCTGAGGGAGGAAATAACAGTGAAAAAGATAGGAGTACTTACAAGCGGCGGAGACGCGCCGGGAATGAACGCGGCTATAAGGGCGGTCGTAAGATACGGAATCTACTATAACATGGAAGTCTACGGCATCAAGAGAGGCTATGAAGGGCTGATCGAAGGTGATGTAGAGAGAATGTACAGAAGATCGGTCGGAGACATTCTTCAGCGCGGCGGTACTATCCTCAAAACAGCCAGGAGCCAGAGGTTCATGACTGAGGAGGGAATGGAAAAAGCAGCCAATACGCTCAAGACCCTCAAGATCGAAGATCTTATAGTCATCGGAGGCAACGGATCCCTGACCGGTGCAAAGATGCTGTCCGATAAATACGGCATCGATGTGATAGGGGTCCCGGGCACTATCGATAATGACCTGTCATACACAGACAATACGATAGGATTTGATACGGCGATCAATACCGTGCTCGAGGCGATCAGCCGCATAAGAGACACAAGCTCTTCACATCAGAGAACGAGCGTCATCGAGGTAATGGGACGCCACTGTGGAGATATCGCTCTGTACTCGGGCATCACCGGCGGCGCTGAATGCGTGCTCCTGCCTGAGTTTGATGAGGATATCGAGACTGTATTCAGGAAAGTTACGGCCGGAATCAATTCAGGCAAGCTCCACAACATTATTATCAAAGCCGAGGGCGTAAACATCGATGATGAGGAGCTATTCCGCAAGCTGAAGGAAAAAACCGGCAGGAATGTAAACTACATCAAGCTGTCATATCTTCAGCGCGGCGGCTCGCCTACATTCCGTGACAGAATGCTTGCCACACAGTGCGGCATGACTGCTGTAGATCTTATCAGGCATAATATAAGGAACAGAGCTATCGGAGAACGTGACGGCCACATAGTACATTTCGATATCGGAGAAGCGCTTCAGATGGAGAGAGGCATAGACTATGAGCTCTACAAAGGCGTTGACGTGCTCAGCATGTAACGCGGCGCAGATAATTACATAATGACGAAAGATATAAAATTAAGTGAATTAAAGCAGGGTCAGTCCGCATACATCAAATCGGTAGGAGGCGAAGGCGCGCTGCGTCAGCACCTGCTCGACATGGGAGTCATACCCGGAGCGCATGTACAGCTCGTAAAATATGCACCTATGGGAGATCCGATCGAGGTCCGTATACACGGGTACGAACTGACTCTGCGTGTTTCTGATGCCCGTCAGATAGAAGTAATGCAAGATCCGGCGCATCGTAGACACTCTGACCTACGCTGATGAGCCGGCACACCCGGGACTCGGTGAAGAGGGCAGGTTCCACGACAAGGAGCAGGAGACACCTCTGCCTGACGGCACACGGCTTACATTCGCTCTCATGGGCAACCAGAACAGCGGCAAGACGACCCTGTTCAACCAGCTCACAGGATCAAACCAGCACGTAGGGAATTTTCCCGGCGTTACGGTTGACAGGAAAGACGGGGTAATAAAAGGACATCCTGAAACGCTGGTGACGGATCTGCCAGGCATATACTCGATGTCGCCGTATTCGGGCGAAGAGATCGTCTCGAGAGACTTTGTGCTCAATGAGAAGCCAAAGGCGATAATCAACATACTCGACGTCACAAGCATCGACAGAAGCATGTATCTTACTATGCAGCTTCTTGAGATGGGCGTGCCTATGGTGGTGGCGCTCAACATGATGGATGAGATGACCAGGAACGGGGGCGTTGTTGACATCAATATGATGGAACAGATGATAGGCGTCCCTGTAGTTCCGATCTCTGCCGCGCAGAATCATGGAGTCGACGAGCTCGTAAGCCACGCGATCCATGTGGCAAAATACCAGGAAGGCCCGCTCAGGCAGGATTTCTGTGACAGCAGTGAGAACGGAGGCGCGGTGCACCGCTGCCTGCATGCCGTGCAGCACCTCATAGAAGACCATGCCGAAAGAGAGGGCATACCGGTCAGATTTGCCGCGTCCAAGCTCGTAGAAGGCGATGAGCTCATTCTGCAGCAGCTCAAGCTGGATCAGAATGAAAAGGAGATGCTCGAGCATATCATTCTCCAGATGGAGAGTGAGAGAGGCCTGGACAGGAGCGCCGCGATGGCGGACATGCGATACTCCTTCATATATAAGGTGTGCGACAGGTGCGTAAAGAAGCCTGCGGAGAGCAAAGAGCACACAAGAAGCCAGAAGTTTGACAGCGTATTCACCGGCAAGTATACTGCGATCCCGGTATTCATCGTGGTCATGGGACTGGTGTTTTACCTCACATTCTCCCTGATAGGGCCGTGCCTGCAGGGGCTGCTCGAGTCCGGGATAGGTTTC
>CADATR010000102.1 GCA_902790885.1 uncultured Eubacteriales bacterium | reverse complement strand
AGGAAAAATGAAGTAGAGAACAGCATGCATATGCGGCCTAAAGAGTGCGCTGTATTTTTTGAAGGCGGCTCGTGATAAAACCGTGCAAATGCCTGGTCAAAGCCAATATACACAAACGGTGTGATCACATTAGCACAGGTAACAAAAAGATTTACTTTTCCCAGTTCTTCCGGAATAAAAAGCGCTGTAACGATAGGTGTCGATATAAAGGTAATCAAACAGTTCACCCATGTTGCCAGCGAAAAGCCGAGTATTCGATTGATCAGATTTTTACTGTTCAAACTCATGTATTATCCTTAATAGTCTGACCTCTGTACGCCGCCCCGGTTCAGACATTAACCTCTTTTCCTGCAAGAATTCTGTCATAGCAGTCTGTCAAAGCACCCGCAACAGCACCCGGAGAAAACAGCTTTGCCGAATAATTCTTAATATAGTCCTTGTCGTATTCACTGTAATTCATGAATACTCTCTTCATTGCTTCAACAAGCTGAGCATTATCATTCTTTTCTGTCAGGCACCCGACCTTGCTGTTTACAAAGTCCTCAGGACCGCCGCATTTTGTCGCAATTACAGGCAGTCCCGCAGCCATTGCCTCAATATATGCTACGCCAAAGGTCTCACTTTCAGAAGGAAGCACAAAGCAATCCATCTCTGAATATATCTCTGCTATTTCAGATCTGGTTATCTTTCCCGTCATTCGTACGGAATCCTCAAGATGGAAGTCACTAATAAGAGACCTGATATGCTCCCGTTCTTTTCCGTCCCCTACGATACACAGCTTCGAATCCGTAAAACTCTCATGAAAGGTATTAAAGGCTCTCACAAGGTCTCCTATATGCTTTGTCTCAACAAGATTGGAAACGGAAACAAAGTTAAAACTGTCATGCTGCTTTCTTTCAACATTATTGAAGGCCTCAGTGTCTACAATGTTGGGAATTACGCAGCAGCTTATGCCGGTGTTCTTTTTTATTTTCTGAGCCAATGCATTACTTACTGATATAACACCCTTTGCAGACGTATAGCCTTTTTTGGAAACAGCCAGAATATCCCTGTCAACAACATCTCTGTTCATCAGGCTTGAATGTTCCGTTATGACCAGCGGCACATCGATCTTCCCGGACAGCATCGAAGCGATATACCCGATGTCTCCGAAATGAGCGTGTATAATATCCGGCTTTTTCCCTTCGCCATATACACGTTTATACAATCTTTTAAGAAGGATCCCCCCTGCTTTACATTGTATTTCGCGCGGGATAGCTCCGATCGGAAAAGAGATAACATGTACGTCTACACTATTAACAGAATAATGATAGATACCAAAGGGCCTTTTCCTCAAAAAAGACCTGATATCGACCACAAGCATTTTCACATCGTGCCCCAATGCGGCTAAGGCTCTTGCCTGATCGAACTCAAACAGGCCATTCATTGGATATTCCTTTGTCGGAACACCTCTCGACACTATTAAAATATCTCGTTTTACAAAAGTATCCGGTATATTCACCTGAATATCCTCTATTAATAATCTTTTCCCAGAACTGCTGCAACAGTCCTGATCATTGTCGCTAACTCCCCGGCAAAACTGAATTCCTTTAAAGACTTCAGGTTCCATGCCATCTTGTCAGGCAGAACATCATTCAAATACACTTCGTCTACGTCATCTGCAACGCTTAACAGCTTATCCTCGTTTTTATATCTGATACTTGCCTCAGAGGTGATTCCCGCCGGCATCAGAAGTGTCGCATAGTACTCAGGTTTATATTTCTCTACATATTTAACAGCTTCAGGCCTTGTCCCGACAAAGCTCATGTCGCCTTTTATTACATCGATGACCTGCGGCAGCTCATCAAGCCTTAATCCCCGAAGCTTAGCTCCTACTTTTGTGATCCTGCTGTCGTTTCCAACGGTTACAGCAGCTCCTATCTTGTCCGCATTGGATACCATGGTTCTGAATTTATGTATCCGGAAGTGTCTGCCATATGAGGTGACTCTCTCCTGTCTGTAAAACACCGGCCCATCGGAGTCCTTTTTTATCATTACGGCTATAACTGCCATAGGAGGGCAAAGCAAAAGCAGCAGTGCTGTTCCTGCTGTAACATCAAAGGCTCTTTTGAGTGCAAGCTGCCCTCTCTTTTTATTAAGTATATCCCAGTACGGTCTTACTTCCGGCGTCTGCATAAAAGCCGGAAGATCTTCCCATTTTCGAAGCAATTTTATCTCCTGTTGAATTATATGTACTCCTGCATAACTTCCTTAAGGTTGCTGATTATGAAGTCTACATCATCATCTGAAAGTTTTGTATGCAGCGGGAGTGTTATCAGATTGTGGTAATAATCAAATGCGTTCGGATAACTGCTGCAATCATTTCCGTATGCTGTCATCAGAGGCAGCGGCTTATAGTGAACATTAGTCGGCACGCCTCTTTCCGCAAGCTTTGTAATGATGTTATTGCGTTCCTCCTCACCGATACCCTGCACTCTTATCAGATACAGGTGGTTTGAGCTGTCCATATCATCTGTGTGATGCACAAGATGCGCGATCCCAAGCTCATCACAGACAGCATCATATCTGTTCAGGATCTCAACTCTTCTGTTTAACAGATCTTTATATCTGTCAAGCTGCCTGAGTCCTATTGCGGCCATGATGTCTGTCATATTGCATTTATACCAGGGACCAACGATATCGTATTCCCACGAGCCGGCCTTTGTCTTTGCCAGAGCATCCTTGCTTTGCCCATGAAGTGACAGCAGCTGATACATATGATATATCTCCGCATTATCTATACCATCTAAAGGCAGCCATGTCGCAGCTCCTCCTTCAGCCGTTGTAAAATTCTTTACCGCGTGGAAACTGAAGCTTGTGAAATCCGCGATGTTACCGGCATACTTCTTTTCGCCGCCACACACCCTGCAGGCTCCGAGACTGTGAGCTCCATCTGCAACGACCGCAACACGGCCGATAGCTTTCTGTATCCTTGAAGACAGGTCTCCAAGCGGAGTGCCGTCATTTTCCATCGGAACGAATATGTCCCTTTTCTTTTCGACTATCTCAAAGATCCTGTCATAATCTGCTACAATACCGGCCAGATCAACCGGAATCACGGCCTTTGTTTTTGGCGTTATCATCGCCTCGAGCTGATCATAATCGATCTCAGGCATATGGGTAGCCGGATCTCCTCCGCGCTGTATATCGACAAACTTTACTTCAGCACCGCAATGGATCGCCGCTGACGCGGTTGCTGTATATGTATATGCAGGGACAATCACCTCATCTCCCGGTTCTATTCCAAGTACACGGAGATTCAGCTCTTCAGAAGCAGTTGATGAATTCAGGCAAACAACACGATTGCTGTACTTTTTCAGGTTTTCTTCTTCAGTGCAGTCAATGTCAGTAAGACCTGTTTCTATAAACGCTGCAAGCCTCCGTTCCAAAAGCTTAGTCCTCGGGCCTGTAGTGATCCACCCTGACTTCAGAGCTTCTATTACCTCGCTGATCTCAGCATCGCCTATATCAGGCGGGCTGAAGCTGATAGACCTTTTGTTACTTGCCATATTTCCTCTCCGTCCTGTCCGCAAATTTTCAGTAGTACTTCGGCTGATATGTAGTGCAGATCTCCTTTATATCCTTGCGGATATCAGCCATGTTATCTTCAGCTTTGTCGATAAGCCTATCAAGCTTTTGAAGGAATTCCTCTTCATCGATCTCGATTGGCTTGCCAATATGTATCTTCTGATTTTCTGTCTCCTGTAAGCCTTCTTCGGCCATCAGGAGTTCTTCATAAAGCTTTTCACCAGGTCTGAGCCCTACAACTTCGATCTGTATGTCCTTTTCAGGTCTGTAACCCTTCATTTTTATCAGATTGCAAGCAAGATCATATATCTTTACAGGCTCTCCCATGTCGAGAATGAATATCTCTCCACCTTTGGCCATAAGACCCGCTGTCAGCACAAGAGATACCGCCTCCGGTATAGTCATAAAGAATCTGGTGATATCTCTATGTGTGAGCGTCACCGGTCCTCCTGCTTCTATCTGCTTAAGAAACAGCGGTATGACCGATCCATTACTGCCGAGAACGTTTCCGAATCTTACTGCTACGAATTCCGTTTCAGATCTATTGTTGTATGTCTGAACTATCATTTCGCATATACGCTTGGTAGCTCCCATAACATTGGTAGGACGAACGGCCTTGTCTGTCGAGATCATGACAAACCTCTTGACTCCGTACTTATCTGACAGCTTCACCAGATTCAGCGTTCCCAGACAGTTGTTCTTGATCGCCTCGTTAGGTGAAGTCTCCATTAGCGGAACATGTTTATGCGCAGCAGCATGATAGACAACATCCGGCATGTATTTTATAAAAATTGTTTCTAATCTGTCATAGTCTCTGACAGAAGCAATAAGAACCTCAATGTCTGTAGCCGGGTAATTTCTTCTTAGCTCTACCTCAAGTTCGTAAGTAGAGTTCTCATAAATATCGACAATTATAAGTTTTTTCGGCTCATTTGCCGCGATCTGCCTGCAGAGTTCAGAACCTATTGAACCGCCTCCTCCGGTAACCATAACGACTTTGTCATTAACAAAATCATGGAGTTCGGGATTCTTAATAATTACGGAGTCTCTCCCAAGCAGATCTTCATAGTTGACATCTCTTACAGAAGAACTAAGCCCATCCGTAAGGGTACTTGATATCGCGGGTAATCGCTTGATCCTTGCCTTGGTATCCTGGCAAATCGCAATGATATCTCTGATATCTGCCGGCGCGGCAGAAGGAATCGCAATTACGATCTCATCAATATCATATTTTTCAGCTGCACTTACGATCTTATCTCTCCCGCCAACAATAAGGATATCGTTCAGGCGTTTTCCCTTTTTTTCAGGATTGTCATCGATAATGCATGAAATTCTGACTTTACGTCTGCTGAGCTGGTATTCCTTGATGAGCATTGTAGCAGCTGCACCGCCGCCTATAATCATTACATTATATGTATCGCCTTTTTTGTTCCTACTCTTAGCGATCTCGCGTACTATTCTTATAGAGATCCTTGAAAAACCAAGCAGCAGCAGCATGATCATGAAGTTGAATGGGTAGTAGCTGCGAAACATATTGACGCCAAACAGCATCTTATATGCCACATAAATCGCCTCTGTGATAACTGCGGATTTGATGCAGTCATACATCTCACTGATACTTGCATATGTCCACACCCTGTTCCCGGCATGCCCGGCAGTTGTGGCATCCGTCGTTGCTTACCTCATCTTCCTGTTCATAAACATGAGAGGCATTGAGGCAGGTCAGACCATCGGCCTTATCGTCACTGTCATCGGTGTCGCAGGCGTCGTGCTGTACGCAGCCATCGGCCTGCCCCACGCAGACTTCAGCCTGCTCGGCAAGATGGGCGACCTCGGCGGCGTAAAGGGCATCTTCGTCGCTATCCCCTACGCAGTATGGTTCTTCCTCGCATTTGAGGCAGGCGGCATGGGCGCAGAGGAATGCAAGAACCCGTCCAAGGATATTCCCAAGGGCTTCATCGTCGGTATCTTCACTCTGCTCGTCGGCGGCATGCTGATGCTCATCACCACCGCAGCAGCTCTGCCCAAGGAGGAGATCCTCAAGAACGACGCTCCCGTTGCAAATGTCATCAACCACCTGTTCGGCGAAGGCTCCACCATGAGCATTGTCTTTATTGTCATCGCCATGATCGGCCTTGCCGCATCCCTTAACGGCATCATCATCGGCCAGTCCCGTCAGACCTACGCTCTTGCACGCTGCAAGTGCCTGCCCGGCTTCCTCGGCAAGCTCGACAAGAACGGCACCCCGATGAACGCACTGCTCGTCACCTCCGTCATCGGTATCGCACTGACCCTCATGGGCTCTGTTGCGGTTATCGTTGTCATCGCAGGCATCGGCTCTGCATTCATGGCTCTGTGCTGCTTCGCTTCCTGGATCAAGCTCAGCAAGGATCAGCCCGATATGATTCGCCCCTACAAGTGCCCCAAGTGGCTCGGCTACCTCGGCATCCCGTTCTGCATCCTCGTTGCTGCCGCTTCCATCTACAGCGCAGTTGCAGGTCAGTCTCTGCTTCTGGCAGGCATCGCCTTCGGCTTCTTCGTGCTGGCTATCATCTACTACATAGCCGTCTGCAAGAACAAGAACGGTACCTTCCTTGTAGAGCCTGAGGATCAGTGATACAATAGCTTCAATATTTCAAATGTCAATCGCGGCATCGTGTTTAACGCGATGCCGCGATTTTGTACACGGACAAAATTAAGGAGAATAAAATGGGCAAATATGTAATAGGCATCGACCTTGGCACCCAGTCCCTCAAGGGCTTCCTCGTCGACCCGAACGGCAAGATAGTCGCCGAAGCGTCCCATGCGCACGACTACTCCGCCCCGCACCCCAACTGGGCAGAGTCCAAGGTATCGGACTATATAGTTTCCTTC
>CADATR010000101.1 GCA_902790885.1 uncultured Eubacteriales bacterium | reverse complement strand
CCGTTTCGGCGGAATGTTTCTGTTGCACTTTCCCTACAGTTACCTGCGGCGGACGTTATCCGTCATCCCTGCCCTGCGGAGCCCGGACTTTCCTCATGCATAAGCACGCGATCGCCTGGTCTGCCCAAATACTGCTATATTATATTCCTGATCAAATAATTTTCAATGTGCTGACTGATGTTTTTTCAAGTTCAGATAAGTACGAATGATCCTCCCTTATCTTTCTGAGGATCTCATCGTGTTCTGAAGAAGACCGTATCAGGCTGGCCTCCTGCTCCTCAAGACTGCTCAGTTTCCAGCGTAAGCGTTTGAGAGCGAGCTCCGGGTCAGCGGATGCCATTTCCTTTGGATATTTCCATCGGATATCATCTTCAGGATAAGGCGTATCCCTGTACGGTTCTCCTGACGGGACCGCGGTGATTATCTCGCACGCGAACTTTCCTTCTTCCGCGAGCGATTCGCTCTCGATATCCCATCCATGGGTATAAAGATAATATCTCAGAGTGCCTGAATGCTTCCTGGGCTGGAGTATGAGCCTTTTGAAGCTTTTGCTCTTTTCTTCATCATCTGCGAGTATGCCTCTGATCGTGTGTCCTCCCAGGCCGGCGATGATGATCTCATCCACTTCTGATCTGCCGATCGTACGGAGGCCGTCGCCTGTACGGAAATCAGAATCATCAACGCGGTCTTCAAGCCCGCAGAGAGCGAAGGTCTCCCTGGCTTTCGAAAGCGATCCTTCGCTGATATCTGACATGACGGCACGCGGCGACCTGCCCTGTTTCAATAAAAGCATAGGGACGTATCCGTGATCCGTCCCTATGTCAGCTATGCTGTCGCCGTCTATGACTTTGTCCGCCAGAGCGTAGATCCTTTTGCTGAGTCTCATTATTCGAGGTAATCACGCAGTTTTTTGCTGCGGCTTGGATGTCTGAGCTTGCGAAGTGCCTTGGCTTCTATCTGACGGATCCTTTCACGTGTTACGTTGAATTCCCTGCCCACTTCTTCAAGTGTGCGAGGGCGTCCGTCATCGAGACCGAATCTCAGTATCAGTACCTTCTTTTCTCTTTCGCTCAGAGTATCGAGCACCTCACGGAGCTGTTTCTGGAGCATCGAGTATGCCGCGGCATCGACAGGCGAAGGAATGTCCTCGTCAGGAATGAAATCTCCGAGATGGCTGTCTTCCTCCTCGCCGATAGGCGTCTCAAGTGATACAGGATCCTGGCTGATTTTTTTGATCTCTCTTACCTTTTCTACGGAGATACCCATTTCCTTGGCTATCTCTTCGCTGGTCGGCTCGCGTCCATACTCCTGCAGGAGCTGTCTGGAGATCCTGATCAGCTTGTTGATGGTCTCTACCATATGCACAGGGATACGTATGGTGCGGGCCTGGTCGGCTATCGACCTTGTGATCGCCTGCCTTATCCACCATGTAGCATAGGTGGAGAATTTATATCCCTTGGTATAGTCGAATTTTTCAACAGCCTTGATAAGACCGAGGTTTCCTTCCTGAATGAGATCGAGGAAAGATAGTCCTCTGTTGAGATATCTGCGGGCAATGCTGACTACGAGTCTGAGGTTGGACTCACAGAGCTTCTTCTTTGCCTCTTCGTCTCCCTGCTCTATCCTTATGGCCAGCTCGCGCTCTTCATCTGCGGTGAGCAGAGGCACCTTGCCTATCTCCTTGAAGTACATTCTTACAGGATCATCCGTAGGAATGTTCTTGGCCGAATCGCTGACTTCGATCTCACCCGAAGATTTGATGATAACGCCGCTCTTCTTTTCATCTTCCTCATCGTTGAGGAGATCATCGTCATCGAGCTCCATTTCAAGGATCTCGTCGTCATCAACCTCATCATCCTCGAGTTCGCTGGCGTTCGGCTCCCTGCTTTCGATAATGCTGACATTTCTGCTCTCAACGATGTCGTAGATCTCTTCGAGAGCGTCCTTGTCAAAATTGGAGTCGGCGATCATAGTGTTTATCTCACTGTAGGTGATCTCATTACCGCTGTGCTTCGCAGCCTCTGCTATCATGTTGGCTGCTTCTTCGATCTTTGTTAATTCGACCGGTTCAGCACTATCGTCATCGATATAGATGTCGCCAAAATCATTGGTTTTGTTCTTGATGTTCTTAGGCATCATTACCCTCCATAAGTGTTGCTGATAAGTGAATCGAGCTCTATAAGCCTGGCCGCAAGTTTTTCAATTTCATCGGTATTGCCCATCTTTTCGGCTACCGCTATCCTGTTGGTGACCTCGGCTTTTTCGTCCCGGTATTTGCCGGCCAGATAACCCGCCCTGGTTTCTTTGTAAAAGGCTTCGTCATCGGGGCCGATCTGTATTAATATAAGCTGTCTTCTGAATTCAGCTTCCTCGTCAGGATCGAGCACTTCGAATATCTTTTCCTTACTTATCCCGCGGACCGCTGTCTGCGATTCATTGCAGAGCGATTCTACTGCGAGCACAATTTTATTCGCAAGCGCATATCCGAAAACGATGCCGTCTTCATGAAAACGCCTGATATATCTTGGATCATGCATCGCCAGTACAGCGAATGCTATCTCAAAGCGGTCATAATACCCGCTGTTTTCAGCTCTTTTCGCAGCTTCCCTGCTGATACTTGCAGGCCGTGAGCTTCTGCCGGTATTGTTTACAGGTATATTATTATCGCCTCCGGCTCTCACCGCCATCAAAATGGCGCTTTCGGATATCCCGAACTCCGCAGAGAGCTTGCGCACATATATATCCTGCTCCACAGGGCCCAGCTCTTTCAGCACAGGGACGACCCTTTCGATGTATTCAAGCACACCGATGTCATTGCTGAGGTCCATGCCGTTTCTGAGTATATTCAGTTTATACTCCGCGGCCGGCACTGCATTGTCCGCCAGCTGAAGGTAGGCTTCTCTGCCGTGCGCTTTTACGAAATCGTCCGGATCCTTTCCGTCCGTCACATTCATGACTCTCGGCTTTCCGCCTGCGTCGATTATCACGTCTATGCCTCTCAGTGCGGCATTTATGCCTGCCTGATCGGAGTCATAAGACAGAACTATGTTCTTTGAATACCTGCACAGCAGCCTTGCCTGATTTATGGTAAGTGCTGTTCCCAGCGAAGCGGCGACGTTGCGCACACCGCTCTGGTACAGGGATATCATGTCCATGTAGCCTTCAACGATTATAGCGCGCTGCTGTTTATCTATCTCTTTCTTTGTCAGGTTGAGCCCGAAAAGGTTGTTCTTTTTTAGAAATATCTCGCTCTCGTGTGAGTTGAGGTATTTCGGCTTATAATCGCCTATGGCGCGGCCTCCGAAACCTATCACTTTGTCCTGAGTGCTGATTATCGGAAACATCACCCTGTCCCGGAATCTGTCGTATATGCCCTCTTTGCCCTGACTGGCAAGCCCGAGCTTGAGCATGTCTTCGTCCGTGACGCCTTCATTACGCAGATGATCGACAAGCGCGTGACCTGAAGGCGGTGCGTAACCAAGCCCGAAGGCTGTGATGGTGTCCCTGCTGAGTCCGCGTTTTCTGAAGTAAGCGAGTCCCTTGTTGCCCCTTATGCCGAGACAGTTGTAAAAGAATCTCGCTGCCTTTGCGTTGATTCCGTAATACTTGTCGTAGTCGATCTTTGGCCCGCGGCTTCTCCTCTCGGGAAGCTTTATGCCGTTTTCTGTCGCGAGCTTTTCCACTGCCTCCATGAACGGAAGCTTATAATACTCCTGAACGAAGCTAATCACGTCGCCCGACTTGCCGCAGCCGAAACAGTGGTAGAACTGCTTGCCCTCATTGACACTGAACGACGGAGTCTTTTCGTTGTGGAAAGGACAGCGCCCCATGTAGTTGGAGCCTGACTTTTTCAGCGTCACCTCACGGCCGATTATGTCAACTATATTCAGCTGATTTTTCAGTTCATCCGTAAAGTTGTCATAAGCCATGTATCACAATTGCCTCCATCCCTGCGGAACAAAGAGCTTGTCGTAAAGGTTGAGAGCGTATCTGTCTGTCATGCCCGAGATGAGGTCTTTGACAGCCGTGGCAGTTCCCTCTTCCTCCTCTATCTTTTTATATATGCCCGGTATCTCGTCCGAGTGCTCCATGTAGTACTTATACAGTGAGCTGATTATGCGTTCTACTTTGTCAAGATCGGACACTCCTCTGACTTCGCTGGAGTTATATACATTCCTGAACATGAACGTCCTGAGTCTGTCGAGCGATCCTGCGAATTCCGGCGAAAGCGATACGGTATCTTTGCCCTCGCTGTTTTTGCAGAGATCAACGATAAGATTGTTGATGCGGTCAGAGTGTGTGCTGCCGAGAATCTCTATCTCTCTTTCAGGAAGCTGATCAAAGGTTATTACACCGCTTCTTATGGCGTCATCGATGTCGTGATTCACATATGCTATCCTGTCGCATATCCTGACTATCTGGCCTTCAAGAGTCATCGGAGTGACATTTCCCCTGTGATTGAGTATGCCGTCTCTTACCTCATATGTAAGGTTGAGTCCCCTTCTTCTCGATGTATCTTCGATCACATCGACAGTCCTGAGGCTCTGCTCGTTGTGAACGAATCCGTCCGGATGTATCCTGTTGAGCACCTTTTCGCCGACGTGTCCGAAAGGAGTATGGCCCAGATCGTGTCCCAGCGCTATCGCTTCAGTCAGGTCTTCGTTATACGCGAGTATCCTGGCTGCGGTGCGCGCTATCTGCGATACTTCTAACGTATGCGTAAGGCGGGTCCTGTAATGGTCTCCCTCAGGAGCGAGAAACACCTGAGTCTTGTGGATCAGTCTCCTGAACGCCTTGGAATGCACGATGCGGTCCCTGTCCCTCTGGAAGTCCGTCCTGTACTCGCACTTCTCTTCAGGAAAGCGCCTGCCCTTTGACTCCGCAGCCTTGCAGCCAAGCGGAGAAAGAAACTCATATTCCCTATTTTCGATAGCCTCTCTGTTATTCATTGTCCGGATCGTTATCCGCTGCGTATTCTGTACCTATCATGTCCGCGATCCTGACATCGAAACCGTCGATGTCGTAATCGAGGGCCAGTCTGAAATCGTAACTGGCTTCATCTCCGAGGAGTTTGGCAGCTGCAAGATCGAATCTCGCATCTCTTACGCTGGTCTCCTCACCCGTCAGTTTATTGATAGCATTAAGATCATGGACGTACCACTTGCGGAATTTTGATATCTCATCCGCGAGAGCGTCGATGTCCGAATCACTCATGTCATCCATTATGAGTCCGTCAAAGACCCTTCCCATGGATTCGACCATGACGTACAGGTCGGTCTCGTTATCAGGAAGATGATCGAGGAATCCGTCAAAGTATGAATTCATGTGCTCCGCGAGCTTTTCCCTGTCCACATGCCGGATGAGATCCTTTATCAGGTTTTCTTCTATGTACTCTTCTTCTTCGAGAAGAGCCGAGAGATTTTCATAATACTGAAACTCATCTGCTGAATCTATATCAAGTATGCGGTAAAATCTGACCTTGTCCATTTATGTTTCAAATACTGTATCTCTGGTGCTATAATATTTATATTGACCGGGCAATATTGCCCAAACTCCATACACTGACAGAATATTATAACACACGGAGAGAGTAAAATGAAGATATACGTTTTCTGTAATCAGAAAGACAGATCGAGAGCGGCATACAACGAGCTGATACCGCTTGCAAAGGAGTTCGGCTATGAGGTAGTCGAAGAGTTTACGGGAAACGAAGATCTTCTGGCCTGCATAGGCGGCGACGGCACATTCCTCAGTTTCGTCCATAAATGCGGATTCCCGAAAATCCCTATCATAGGCATCAACACCGGGCATCTCGGCTTCTTTCAGGAGGCCCTTCCTACAAAGCTCAGGGAGACAATGGAATATATCGTCAAAGGCGATTATCAGCTGCAGCACATAAGTCCCGTACAGGCAAAAATAATCACCCGCAGAGGTGAATTCATGCGCACAGGGCTGAACGAGATAGTTGTAAGGGGTCCGTACTCTCACGCGTCACATTACGAAGTCTCTATAGACAAAACAAAAATACAGGATTTCTCAGGTGACGGCATCATAATCTCCACGCCTGTCGGATCCACCGCATATAATTACTCCCTGGGTGGTTCACTCATTTCGCCTGAGCTCGATGTCCTTCAGCTCACGCCTATCGCTCCGATGAACACCAGCGCATACAGATGCTTCAAATCCAGCATCATACTTCCTTCGAACGAAGTGATAACCATCTCCGGTACAGGCAGGTGCGAATGCGGAACAGTGCTGGTATCATTCGACGGCCGCACCCATGAATTCGGAGGAGTCATGAGGATGGAGATAACACATTCAGACAAAGAGATCCGTCTTATCCGTACAAAGTCCTACGATCACTGGAGTAAGCTTTCAAACAAGCTGCTGTAGGCAGTGCTTAATATCCGATACAAATTAAGTAGGGGCTAACTTGTAGCCCCTCTCACACCACCGCACGTGCCGTTCGGCATACGGCGGTTCAAATCAACTTCAACATGT
>CADATR010000100.1 GCA_902790885.1 uncultured Eubacteriales bacterium | reverse complement strand
CATGGTGTCATTCAGCACATTTATCATCTCGATATCCTTATCCAGATCTCCTCCGGCAAGGATGTCCGCTGTGATCTCTTCGAGCCTTGCTGTGCCTTCCCTGCATGGGCTGCACTTGCCGCACGACTCGTGAGCGAAGAAGTGCGATGTTCCGTTTACGAATTCGGCCATGTTGTGAGTCTCGTCGAGTATCAGGATCGCTCCCGAGCCAAGCGACGCTCCGATGGCTCTCATCGACTCGAAGTCGAGAGGAGTATCGAGATCCTTCTCGGTGATAAATCCGCAGGATCCGCCGCCCATCTGGATGGCCTTGATGCTGTGTCCTTCAGGAGCTCCGCCGCCGAGCCCCTCGATGAGGTCGCGGAGAGTCGCGTCTGTAGGCATCTCGTAAACGCCTTTGTTCTTTATATCGCCTGACAGGCAGAAGAGCTTGGTACCCGGATACTCAGGAGCTCCGATGGAGCCAAACCACTCAGCGCCCTTGTCTACTATCACCGGGACTGTCGAGAATGTCTCTACATTGTTGACTACTGTCGGCTTTCCGAGGTAACCCGCTACTGTAGGGAATGGTGGCTTGAGCCTTGGCTCGCCTCTGAATCCCTCGAGCGAAGTGAGGAGTGTAGTCTCCTCACCGCATACGTAGGAACCAGCGCCGCCTACGATAGTGATCTTTACACCGTCTGTGAACCCTTTAGCCTCAGCGTCAGAGACTGCCTTCCTGAGAAGATCGATGCATTGTGTGTACTCGCCTCTTACATATACGAGAGCCTCCTGCGCTCCGATGCAGTATGCGCAGATGAGGATACCCTCGATAAGAGTATGAGGGTCGTTCTCGATGATAGTGCGGTCCTTGAATGTGCCCGGCTCGCCCTCATCGGCGTTGCAGACTACATACTTGACCTCGGAAGGAGTCTCGTAGGCACCCTTCCACTTGAATCCGGTCTTGAACCCGGCACCGCCACGTCCTCTGAGTTTGCCGGCGTTTTCTATCTCATCGATCAGCTGTACGCGGTCTGACTTTCTGGCCTTCTCGAGAGCCTTGTATCCGCCCGCCTTGATATAGTCGTCGATCGATTCAGGATTTATCTTTCCCGCGTTGCGCAGGGTTATCTTTACTTCTTTTGCTGCCATAATTACTTCCCTGCCTTTCTGATGCACGAGATCACCTGCTCAGCAGTAGCGTTGGTGATCAGGTTTCCGTCTATAACTGCGTTTGGTGCCGTGTCGCAGCGACCAAGGCACTCGCAGCGTCTGAAGAACCATTTCTTGTCTTCTGTGACCTCTCCGAGCCCGATACCGAGCTCTTCCGCGATTGCATCCATAACCGCTTTCGCATCACCGGCATCGCAGCATGTGCTTCCGCATACCTCTACCATGTGGTCAGCCCTATGTCCTACTGAAAGCATGGTGTAGAACGTAGCCGTCTCGTAGACCTCTGATGGAAATTTGCCGTAAGCCTTCGCTATATCCTCGATGGCTTCTTCGGAAATATACCCCTCGCCGGCCTGCACTGCCTTGAGCACATCGAGTATGCCTCCGCAGGCCATATATTCTTTTATCGTATTCTCCCTGTTATACTTCATATTCTCTGCCTCCCGCAAATGCTGCCTTATCAGATTCGGCTATCTTGTCGATCCTGCAAGGTACGTATCTGATCAGCGGATCGCTTGTGATCTCGTCGTAATCCTCGTGACTCATTATCCTGTTCGCTGTATCGCCATAAAGCGGCTGATGCGAGTTCTTGAGTCCCATGTGGTGTGGCATCATGCAGTAGCCTTCTGCCATTCTCCAGGTGAACTCGACGGGGATATCCACGTGGCCTGCCTTTGTCGAAATGCGTACCACTTCTCCGTCCTCGATGCCCTTCTTCTCTGCTTCGACAGGGTTCATGAAGAGCTTGAAAGGCTTTCTGTACTTGTACGTATCATTGTTTCTCATGGTGTTGTTGTCACCGTCATCCGAATGGAGTCCGCTGGACATGAGATCTGGATACTCATCCGTTGGAGCTGTAGCAGCTCTTTCTTTCTCGACCGTGATGTTCCTTATGAACTTCGCAGCGGTCTCATCGTACAGATGGATCTTTCCGTCCTTTGTCGTAATGACCTTCTTCATCTGCTTTTCAGGATCCGGATCCGGATAGCCGATGATGACGTCGAGCGGTGAATCCCACATCGCCCAGAATACGTTGTCCATCATGGACATCTGAGCCATGGCCTTCAGCGGTGTCTTGAGCATCCATTTATACTTGTCCTTTGGAGCAAAGCCTGCTCTCTCGCAGTATCCGAGAGAAGCGAGCGGTGAGATCATGCTCGCGGCTCTGTACATCGCGGCGGATACCGACTTACCGTCAAGATATCTCGACAGCGCATCTCCTACCAGCAGCTGCATCGAATTCTTCCATTTCGGATGTGAGATGAACCACGGCAGGAAGGCCTTCATGAAGACAAGAATGTCTCTCTCCTCGACTGACTTTTTCGCAGCCTCGTATACCTTTTCAGGCATCTCAGGGATGTAACCCGCGGCTCTCATGATCTCGAGCAGGATGTTCGACGAAGCCTCACGCTCCTCGATCTGATCGAGTATAGGGTGCTTGAGCCTGCAGGCGATGAACTCAGGATTGCCCTGGAAGATAGTCCACTGATACTCCTCGAATCCGGTCTTTCCCGGAAGCACGTAGTCGGCCTTCATGGCTGTCTCGGTCATTACGATCTCTGTCACTACCAGAAGATCGAGCTTGTCGAGAGCCTTCTCGAGTCTGTTCGCGTCAGGATACGACCTTGCAGGGTTGGCCTTGGCAACGTACATCGCGCGTATATGCTCAGGGTGATCAGACATGATCTCATCCGAAAGCACTGCAGGAGGATATGAATTCGCTACCTGCATCCTTCCGGTCTCGACTGTCTTCCACTGATTTTTATTTGTAGTTTCATCTCCCGGATTAGCGAATCTGACGAGAGAATCCATTGTCTTGTTTCCCTTGAGTTCAAGGCAGCCTGTTACGGCCATCAGCTCATAAAGGAAGTAGCTGTTGAGGGTGCTGTGTCTTCCGCAGAAGAGACCGAGGTCTTGATGCACTCCCCATACATTGTGCGACAGCAGGTGGCAGAAATCCTCCATCTGCTGATAAGGAACTCCGCAGAGCTCGAATGCCTCTTTGTAATTGAAGCCATCGTACCACGCGGTCCTTGCCTTGTCCCAGCCTGTGCAGTACTTGTCCAGGAATTCCTGATCCTGCCAGCCTTTGTCAACAATGAGGCTGATCATGGCGCGTATCATAAGAGCGTCGTAACCCGGCTTCGGATGGATGTGAAGATCTGACATTCTGGCTGTCTCCGACATTCTCGGGTCCACCACGATGACCATCTGATCATGTCTTTCGGAACGCTCGCGTATTACAGTTCTCGCATTTACGATCTGGTGGGAAACATATGAATTGGATCCCCAGAAGATCATGATATCTATGTTTTCTTCGTCCGCTTCGCAGACCATTCCCTGGTGACCTACGATACGTCCGTGGCTCCACCAGTTGCCGGCAAACTCGATGCCGATCGGGCTGTACATATACTGACCGCCGCAAGCATTGAATGCCGCCTGGATGATCGCTGCGTCGGACTGGTCGCCCGCAAGGCCCATATCGCAGATCGCGAAGGACTTAGGTCCATACTCGTCTATGATGCCTCTGAGCTTCTGTCCGATCTCACGGTAAGCCTGCTCCCAGCTGATCTGGACGAATTCTCCGTTCACCTTCTTGAGCGGATGGTTCAGTCTGCCCGGATGATCCTGGAAGTACTTTGTAGAACGACCTTTTCTGCAGCAATAAGGCTCCGGATAGTCGGCGCCATGGCCATGTCTGCTCGGTCTCATCTCGATGACTTTGTTGTCTTCGACCAGCATCTCAAAGCCGCATCTTACACCGCAGAAATTACAGGCTGTTTGTCTCCATTCTCCTGCCATTTCTTCCTCCCTTTTTACAACACTATATTTGTAATAGTTATTCTTGACCGATGATATTTTATCATCGGAAAATAAAGGGCTATCAGTGTCAGGTTTGGCTATTGTGTCAAATTGGCATAGGTAGTAGAATATGTAGCAGAATGGCACATTGATGTCGTTTTATGCCACTAAATGGAAAGCTCTGTTTTTCAAATAAGAGAGGATATGAAAGATGTCAGCGAAGACTACGAAAACTCTTTTGATAAGATCGATGCTCAAGCTTGTACGCGCGCAGAAATTCTCCGCCATCACAGTCGATGAGATATGTGAGAAGGCCGGTGTCAGCAGGCGTACATTCTATAGATACTATTCAGATAAGCACGCCCTCTTGAGGGATGTTTTCGTAGAATGCTTCTTTTCGAAGATATCCGCCGACGAAGATAAGGATCCTTGGGATATAACAAAGGATATTTGTGAACAGATCTATTCAGACAAGAAGTTCTTCAGTCATTCATTTGAAGTAAAGGGACAAAACGGATTCTGGGAGGAAGTAAAGACAATACTGATGCCGTATTTTCAGCAGAAATTCCCATCTGTAGGGGAAGCTGACAGGATGCGCGACTTTTTCCTTGAAACGGATATTTACAGAGAGCTTTCTTTGATCGAAGAATGGATCAGGAGCGGTATGAAGCTCACCCCTGAGGAATTTGCTGATGCCCTAAGGACATCATATATAGTATACGCGACCTGGATCACCGAAGTCGCAGTTGGGAACCCGGCTTCCGAGTTCCCTCTGGAATTGTTTGAGAACGTAAAATATATCAAGTAACAGCCTGACTTATCCATCAAGCAGCAATATATGTTCTTCCTTTAGCTTTAAATAATCAGGCATTCCCCTCTCTTCGAGCGCGCGCTGCTCATCGCCCTGTACGAACCAGCGCAGCATATCATCATAAGCGGAGTCAAGCGCAGCTTTGTCATGGCCGTCTTTCTCCGGGTATATATAATAATTTCTCTCAAACGGGAGGATATCTTCTCTTGCCAGGTCGAATTTGATGCAATTCTCCTCTCTTTCTCCCCATACCGGTTCGAAATAGTGAGCTCTGTATCCAATGTGGTGTATTCCTTCAGGTATCTCCTGATCCAGATGTAGCGTAATGCCCCATTTGACAGCCTCTATCGTATGAGGATCTCGCACTATGGCGTCAGAAAAATTCTTGCAGCCCGTAAGCCTGGCGACATCAACCTTCTTCGGATCACGGAATACCGCGCGTGTTTCATCGTGCCTCAGAACTCCCCCGTCCTTGATCACAAAGAGTTCTTCGCTAAAGCGATATAGTTCATCTCTGTTGTGAGATACCATTACCACCTGACCGTGATAGTCTTTAAGCATCTCCATCATCTCGACCTGCATGTGGTCTCTGAGATAGCCATCAAGGGCAGAAAAAGGCTCATCGAGCAGTATCAGTTCTGGCTCCGTGACCATGATGCGGGCAAGCGCAACTCTCTGCTGCTGTCCGCCGGACAGTTCTCCGGGCAGCCGGTTCTCATAGCCACTCATGTTAAAGCGCCTCAGCATGTCGCTCGCCAAAGCCTTGTTCTCTTCCGATCTGCCTCTCAGACCCGCCATAACATTCTGCATAACAGTCATCGTAGGGAAGAGCGCGTAGTTCTGGAACATGTAGCCTACATTTCTTTTCTGAGGTCTCAGATCGACTCTCTTATCTGAATCAAAGAGGACTCTGCCGTCCACCTCGATCCTTCCGGAGTCCACATCCTCTATGCCGGCAATGCTGCGAAGTGTCATGCTCTTGCCGCTTCCCGAAGCGCCGAGTATACCGATCCTTGATGCGTCGCTGTCGATCAGTACAGCAAGCTCAAATTCCCCTATTCTTTTGTGGATATCCGCATACAGTCTGCCCATGGATCACCACTTTCTGATGTTCTTCATATGTTTGCCCGTAATGAGATTGATCAGGAACACCGCCAGGAATGCTATTACAAGCACTATGACTACCCATATCCCCGCGGTAATATAATCGCCGTCCTGGATGACCATTGCGATCCTCTGGGATATGGTGCCTGTTTTGCCAGGGATATTTCCTGCAAGCATCGAAGTCGCGCCGTACTCTCCCATCGCTCTGGCGAATGTAAGAATAGTACCGCTCGCGATCCCCGGGCCTGCTGTAGGCACTACGATCTTCCAGAATATCTCAGTTTCGCGCATTCCGAGAGTGCGACCGGCATATACGAGATTGGCATCGACCTGTTCGAAGGCCGCCCTCGCGTTGCGGTACATAAGCGGGAACGCTATGACTGTAGCCGCTATGATGCAGCCAAGCCAGGTGTGTACTACCTGGATATCGAAGGTGTTATCCAAAAAAATGCCAAAGGCCCTTCTCCTGCTGAATATCAGCAGGAGAAAGAAGCCCGCTACTGTCGGTGGCAATACCATAGGCAAAGTAAGGATACCGTCCAAAAAGGATTTTGCGCGGTAATCCTTTTTTATTACCTTCCTCGCTGCCCACAGACCGAGGAAGAACGAGATGATCGTAGCTACTATGCCCGTCTTGATGGATATCCACAGAGGACTCCAGTC
>CADATR010000099.1 GCA_902790885.1 uncultured Eubacteriales bacterium | reverse complement strand
ACAGGCTGCGCCTGCGGTCCCCCTTGTTGCAATACGATAGCTTGGGGCAATAAGGAATCCACCACAGGCTGCGCCTGCGGTCCCCCTTGTTGCAATACGCGGACGTGGCGGAATTGGCAGACGCGCCAGATTTAGGTTCTGGTACCGAGTGTGTGAAGGTTCGAGTCCTTTCGTCCGCACCATATTTATTACATGGATCAGGCAGCTTGCCTGATCTTTTTTTATGCCCTGAATCCGACAAAAATTGCATGATTTCCGGCATTTTTTCCACGGCAATATCTGTACAGTTTTTCGGATACTCTTCACGTATAGTTATGGGCACAGGAGGGCACTATGAGAGTCGGGATAATGATCAGAGATACTGAATACAGAGATGCGCTGGTGCAAAAACTGTCTTCGTACGATAATGATGTATTCGTAAACATAATCGGGGACAACATAAAGGACGCTTCCGGAAGCGTCATCCTCACTGATGTATCTCCCGCAGAGCTTCAAAACAAGGTGCTTGCGGCACTCAGACCCCGTACTCTCTTTATTGTATCCTCACACGCTGATAAAAGAGATGACTGCAGCTGCATCTTCAAATTCTGTAGCATCCACGAGATGATATCTGAGCTTTCGCTGCTTTATAACCGCTGGCGCGGCATCGGGCCGGGCATCGATCACAGTTCAAGGCTTATATGTATCTGCAGCGAGTCGGATTCCTATTCATCAGCGCTCTGCAGGTCTCTCGCGGGGCAGATCCTATACAGGGCTGGAGGCAGCACTCTTTTGCTTCCGCTATCATATATCAACGATTATGGAATAGATGATATGCTGCCGGGCAACAGTCTCTCCAGACTGCTTTATTCTATACGCTGCGGCAGGGATCAGGGGCTTGAAGGAGTCGCTTACTCTAACAGTTATGGCCTGTCATCACTGCTTCTAAGTAAGGGGCGGAACCCTGTCGCTTATCTTGACGAGGAAGAGCTCCGCATGCTCATATCCGGTCTTTCGGGAAAATACGACACGATAATCGCTGATGCGGCAAGCTGCTTCCGCGAGGAGAATATTGCCGTCATGAAAACATCTGAAAAGATCGTTTTATTTGAGAGAGGAAGAAGAAAGACCGGTATCGAAGAGATGCTCGGTGATGAGGCTATGAAAAAACTTATAAGGGTAAAACTCACAGGCGGCACGGAAGATGTGCTTGCCATGGATGAGTGTCTAAGGCAGATATTCGGGAAAGGCATCAATGAAAGCGACAAGAGCTCAGACAGTAAAGAAATACGGAAGTGAGATAGACAGGATTGTACGAAGAGTAAGGAAATGGATCACAGAAAACGGTGAGCCTCCGCCAGCCGAAGAGATTCTCACAAAATGTGAGGATGAGTTCTTCGGGTCGGAAATATCTCTCAGGACTGATTCGCATGAAACAGTGATGATCATAGACAGTCTCAGGAGGAGACTGAGCGGAAGGTACGGGATACTGACAGAGCTTTTCGAAGATCCGCTTATAAACGAGATAATGGTGAACGGTCCAGACAGGATCTACGTCGAAAGAGAAAAGGCTCTTGTAAGGGTAGATGACGCATTCACCTCATGCGAAGAGCTTGAGGAAATGATAAGGATGTTCGCCTCAGATGTGCACAGAGAGATAAATGAAGCGAATCCCATCGTTGACGCAAGGCTCCCGAGCGGCTTCAGGGTCAACGGCGTTCTCAGAAACGTAGCGCTTAACGGTCCCATACTTACTATACGCAAGTTCCGTGAAAAGGAGATAGAGATGGATGAACTCGTGGGATGCGCCAGCCTCTCCCGGGAGTGCGCCGAAGACCTCGCGGCACTCGTCAGAAGCGGTTACAACGTATTTATAAGCGGAGGCACATCTTCGGGCAAGACTACCTTTCTGAACGCTCTGACAGCGTATATAGGGCCTTCTGAGAGGGTGATAACCATAGAGGACTCCGCCGAACTTGTGATAAGCCACATAGAAAACAAGGTGCAGATGGAATGCCGTGCGGCCAACTCGATCGGCAAGGGCGAGGTGAACATGACTCAGCTCATACGAACGAGCCTGAGGATGAGGCCGGACCGGATCATCGTAGGAGAAGTAAGAGGAAAGGAGGTAGTGGATATGATCCAGGCAATGAATACCGGGCACGATGGCAGCATGTCGACGGGGCATGGGAATTCCATAAAAGGAATGCTGAACAGACTCGAGACTTTGTATCTTTCAGGCTCTCAGGTATCGGTCGATTCTGTGCGCAGTCAGATCGCCAATGCCATAGACATCTTTGTGCACCTGAGGCGCGATGCGAAGGGAAGACGATATGTGGAAGAGGTGGCTGAGATGACTGATTATGACGGAAGCGATTATAAGCTCAACTATCTTTATAAGGTCGGCGAGGACGGAAAGCTCAAGCCTACGGGCAGCGGCCTTCGCGACAGGGAGAGGCTGATAAGAAGCGGATATGATTCCAGATTGACCGGATGCAATGGCAGGAGCATTGGATCATGACAGATCTGTCGGTTTATGAATTCAGCAGAAAGGAGCAGATACTGTTTTTCAGCTGCCTTGCTGCCGCGGGGCTTGTCATCTCATATCTCATGTACAGAAACATATTGTTCTCGGCTGTGATTATACCGTTCGCGGGTAAAATAAAGGGCTTTGTAACTGACAGCATCATAAAGAACCGGAGAAGAAGGTATATGACTGAGTTTAAGGATTTCCTCTTCATGGCCTCCACAGCCATAGGCGCGGGGCGGTCGATGAAAGATGCCATATCAGAGTCCATACCGTCGCTTCTGAACATATACGGTAAAAAGTCCATACTGGCCGGGGATCTGACCATCGCTTACGGGAGAATGGAAACAGGCGGTGAGAATGATGTCAGCGTGCTGCGCGATCTTGCCGACGCGTCGGGCCTTGAAGATGTGAAGGACTTCGTGACTGTATACTCGATCTGCAAAACTACCGGAGCGAGCCTTATAAGTGCGCTGGGAAAGGCGGCAGGGGTGATCATGGAGAAGATGAGCATAGACAGGGAGATAGATGAGATAGTCCGCAGAAAAGAAGGCGAAGGCCTGGTCATTTTCGCTATGCCGGCGCTGATAATACTGTTTCTCAACCTGACAGCGCCTGACTATATAGCGCCGCTTTATGAGACTGCCGCGGGGCGTGTCATAATGACCGCCGTCCTGGCGTCAAACATAGGGCTATACGCAATGATACAGAGGATCACCAATGTCGAGATTTAAAGAGCTTTTGAATGACAGAAAACTGATGTCGGGAATATACGCCGTAACGCTCGTGACAGCGCTTCTGATACTCGCTCTCGTCGTGAAGGGACCGGAGGAAAGCGGGAAGCTTCTCTCAGACGGGGACGGCAATATCACAGGCATAAACAGAAGAAGCCTTAACAGAAGTGAAAGCTACGATCTCAGCATAGAGGTCGAAGACGACGGGGAGAAGATCACCCGTGATGTGACCCTTACGCTTCAGGCCGGAGCGGACGGCCGCAGCCGGTCAGGTGCTGAAAGGGGCGAGAGCCGCGCTGCCGAGATAGATGCCGCAATAGACAACATGATAAGCAGCATCGAGTATTCAAGGAAAAAGAAAATAAGACTGCCTTCAGAACTGCCGGACGGCACACCTGTGAGGTGGGCTGCTGCAAAACAGAGTCCCGGACCGGTGATCATCATAATTCCTCTAATGTATATTAGCCTGGTGGTGCTTATGGCGGCAAACTCCCTGAAGGAAGACGGGACATCAGCGGAAAAGCGCAGGTCTATCATGAGAGGCCTTCCGAGATTCTGCAATCAGCTATATCTGATGATCAATGCCGGCCTCATACTCAGCGATGCTTTCGATACTATATGTGCCGGTTACGAGGCAAACAGAACATGCAGTCCCTTCGAAACAGACCTGACAGAGCTCCGGGAAGCCACGGACGGCCACCGCGTGAGCACCGCTCAGGTGATAAACGAATACGCCGTAAAACACGATGTGAAAGAGATGATAAGGATAGCAGCGATACTGA
Organism: uncultured Eubacteriales bacterium; assembly: GCA_902790885.1. The sequence continues at coordinate 2,520 of CADATR010000099.1, read as the reverse complement.
ACGAAAACGAAAAAAGAGGCAGCGATGTTGTCGAGAGCCTTGAACGTGAGAGCCGGTATCTGTGGGACGAGAGAAAGACAGTGGCCAGGGAGTACGGCAAATCCATAGATACGAAGATGTCGTATCCGCTTGGGCTTCTGCTGATAGTACTTATAGTCATTACAATGGCGCCCGCGCTGTTGAACATATAGGAAAGGAGAAAGGAACAATGAGAAGGATAAAATACAGGATAGCCATGCTGCTCGGCAACAAGAAGGGAATGGAGATGGTCCAGGTCGCAATATTAATTGCCATAGCCGTGGCTGCCGGTATCATCTTCAAGTCTTCTGTAGTCGAATTCGTGAACCGCATTTTCGGAAATCTCGACGCGGCAAACTTCTGACAATGAAAGTGATACTCCGGCTGAGAAGCAAAAGAGGTTCGCAGATGGTGGAGGCGGCGATATCCCTGCCGCTGATAATCATTACAGCCATGCTTCTGGTAAGGATGTTCGTGTTTTACCTGGACATCCTTACAACAGGGATAAAGGCGCACAGAGAGGCTCTCGAGGCACAGGATGCCTATAAGGGCGTCATGATGCGTACATATGAGACCGCCGAAGAGGTGACACTGCTGAAGGGCGGAGTGCTCAGAAGGAATGTGAGCAAAAGAATCGGTGTAAAGGCATATCTGATTAATGAGGATTTTCTGGTGAGAAGCGGTGAAGCACTTGATTGAATCGGTAATCAATAAGAGAGGCTCGTCCCTGGTGATGCTGGCGATAGTATTCACCGGGTTCGCACTTTGCATCGCGGGAGCCATAGGCGTATCAAGGCGGCTGGTGATGAGCAGCGAATGTGAGATATTCGGGAGACTGTGGACCAAAGCCATACTGTCGGAATACGACGTACATCTGCTCGACGACTACTCCATAATGGCGTACTTCGGAAATGATGACGAAGTGAGTCGAAAGCTGGGCGCTTATCTTGACTATTCCGCCAGAGGAAGGCTGGGAGCGCGCATAAAGGGCGCCAACGCTGACCTTACAGGGTATGAACTCGGTGATCCGGCGAATTTCAGGGAAGCTCTCAGGCTCGGCTTTGCCGGCAGCGCAGCTTCAGAGATCATAAACGGCACCGGAAGAACATACCGCGGCCTCGATACCGGCGAGGGATTCGATGAAGAGGGACGGGTCATAAACAATCCTGTCGTTATAGATACGCTGCCGTCACACGGAACGGGCGGCAGCGTGTCGGGCGAAGAACTCGCGGAAAGGGCTAAGTCAGTCAGAGACGGCAGCGGCGCCTATGGCAGGCTTGCAGGAGCCGGGGCTGAGGTGATGCTCATTGAAAAGTGCTTTGACAATCATGTTACGAAAGCAGATGACAAAGACCATTTATTGGTAAACGAATGGGAATACCTGATACGCGGCAGCACGGACGATGATGAAAACTACAGAGCGGTGAGGAGAAGGCTTTTCATCGCAAGAAACGTACTCAACCTGGCGGCCATATACAAGGATCCGGCAAAGGTGGAGCTCATAGTAACCCTGGCTGAAACGATCACACCCGGTCCTCTCGGGGCAGCCACGCAGGCAGTCATAGCAGAAGCCTGGGCTGCCCTCGAGACTGAGGAAGACCTTGAAGATCTGTATCACGACAGGCGTGTGCCCGTTCTCAAGTCACCGGAGCAGTGGAAGACGGATATATCGGCTGTACTGGGAACCGAAAAGGTAAAGGACAGGATAGATGAGGAGGCAAAGGAACAGCTTGAGGAAAAGAGCGGCGAGATAGCTGAGCTCTCAGGAAGAATAAAAACGGTGACACAGTTCAGTGACGGCCTCAATTATGATGAATATCTCCTGATAATGATAGCCTCACTGAAAGACAGTGTCCGCATACTCAGGATAATGGATCTCATACAGATAAACATGAAGTACAGGTATTACGCGGATTTCAACATGATGGAATACTACACGGGCATAAGGTTCACCATTGAGGCAAACGGTAAAAGCCATGAATTCGAAGATGCGTATAAATAAAAAAGGAAGCGGAATCGTTGAGGCTGCCATAGCGCTGCCGGTATTTATCATTGCCGTGATAGTGATGAGCTCTGTGATCCTGATGTACGCGTGCATCGAGGACTGCAGCTTTATAGCAGCAAGTGAGCTGAGGCGGGGAGCTGCGGAGGCCGCCATGGCTGATACATCTGTCGCGCTGCCATACAGGATACGCAAGGTGATCGAAAGCAGCCACTCGCAGGTGCATTCGGCAAAGCTTACAGATGCTGGCTTAAGATGCAGCAGATGGGGAATGGATGAGCTCCTCACAGTAGGATTCAGGCTGAGACTTAAGACGAACAATCCGCTGGGGATCAGGGCCGAGGCGGATTATGACCTCGCGCTGGCAACAAGGGCGTATGTAGGACGTGAGCGCGATGAGAACAGCATGACTGCTGAGGAATTTGCCGATGAAGATGCAGAGGCTGTGTTCATCTTTCCAAAACGAGGAGAAAAGTATCACTCCAGAGGATGCACATTTC
>CADATR010000098.1 GCA_902790885.1 uncultured Eubacteriales bacterium | reverse complement strand
GGCATGGCCGCAGACAGAAAACACGTCGCATACGGTGATATGATGATGCTTGCGGCCACCATGATCTTCGGCGCCATGACGATATTCTCCAAGCAGATACTCGCTGAGCTCGAAGTGTTCAACATGGTGGCTCTCAGATTTTTGATTGCCTTTGCCGCCTGTCTTGCGGTCTTCCGCAATAGATACCTGAAACTCGATAAAGAAACGTTCCTGCACGCCGGCGTGCTGGGAACGTTTCTGTTTTTGTCTTATCTCTGCATGGTGCTGGGCTGCAAATACACTACGGCCTCGAATGCCGGCTTCATGATGAGCCTGGTGGCTTTCTTCACACCTCTCATCATACTGGTGCAGGAGCATGTAGTGCCGGGGCGCATGCAGACTGTGAGCGTCGTCATAACGCTTGTGGGAGTGGGCCTCATGTGCCTGTCTCCCGGTTTCGCGCTCAATAAAGGAGATCTCATATGCATCCTGAGCGCGTTTTTCTATTCATTTCAGATGCTTTACACCGAACGCTACGCGCACAGGCACGATCCTGTTGTGCTCGGCACGCTTCAGCTGCCGTTCGTATCGGTGTACGGATTCATATTCGCTTTTATCCTTGAGGACAGCTTCAGGCTGCCGGTGAGCGCCGCCGGATGGTGGCAGCTGATGTATCTGGCGCTGGGCTGCGGCGCTCTGGGATTCATTTTCCAGACCTCGGCCGAAAAACTGAGCCCTGCGTCGCACACCACGCTCATCTACGCGTCGGAGCCGGTATTTGTGGCGCTGTTCTCGTTTCTTATGATGGGTGAGCAGATAAGCGCCCGGCAGATTGCCGGTATCGTTCTGGTATTCATCGGTGTATGGATAACGGTGAGACCGGGGAAAACAGATGAGAGGTTGATGAAGGATGCAGACTAAACCCGGAAAGAAATTCTGGATATCCATGCTGGTATTCGGCCTTATGGGCCAGGTGGCATGGGTGGTAGAGAACATGTACTTCAACGTGTTTATTTACAAGATGTTCCACGCCTCGGCGGCGGATATCTCTGTCATGGTCATGGCGAGCGCGGTCACAGCGGCTCTTACCACCATAATAATGGGTGCCGTATCCGATAAGGTCGGAAAGAGAAAGGCCTTCATGAGCGCCGGATATATCATATGGGGCATCAGCATCATAGCATTCGCCTACATACGAAGCATAACGCTCACTATAGTGATGGACTGCGTGATGACCTACTTCGGCTCCACTGCAAACGATGCAGCGTACAACGCGTGGCTGACTGACAGGGGCGATTCCACAAACAGGGGAAAGATAGAAGGCGTCAACTCCATGATGCCGCTCGTTGCCGTACTGGTGGTTTTCGGAGGTTTCATGAGCTTCAACCTTGATGAGCATTCCTCATGGGTCACCATATATTATGTGATAGGCATAGCCACAACATTGATAGGCGTGCTGGGGTGGTTCCTGATAGAGGACGACCCGCGGCTGAAAAAGTCTGAGGAAAGTCTTGGAGAGACGCTCGCGTACAGCTTCAGGCCTTCTGTGGCAGCCGAGAACAGGAAGCTTTATCTGACTCTGCTGAATTTCGCGGTATTCGGTACGTCCATACAGATATTCATGCCTTACCTGATCATCTATTACGAGCAGACTCTGGGCCTTGATAACTACGTCATGATATTCGCGCCGGCCATAATCCTGGCTGCTGCTGCCACCGTTTTCTACGGCAGGCTCTATGACAGCAGGGGCTTCATGAAGAGCATACTGCCCGTGACGGGAATGCTCATTTTGGGGTATACTATATTATATTTCACACACGTGCATGCGGCCATTCAGGCCTTTGCGGGTTCACTTATCGTCATGACCGGATACCTCGCCGGAATGTCCATATTCGGAGCGATGATCAGAGACAATATTCCTGATGGAAGGGCCGGACAGTTCCAGGGCGTAAGGATCATAGGCCAGGTGTTTGTGCCGGGACTTATCGGACCGGCCATAGGCGCGTGGGTGCTCAGGAACGCTGAAGTCATAGTAAACAGCGACGGCACCGAATCGTTTCTGCCGGATAAGGGCATATGGTCCGCTTCGGCTGTGATCATAGTGATACTTTTCGCCGCTCTCATGCTCACGATGAGAAAGAAAAGCGATGGATCAGACTGAGGCCAGGCTCTGGCTCATAGAGCAGCTGAAAAAAGAGAACCCTGTATACCGAAAGGTCGCAGTGCCCGCTGACGAGTCGAGGCAGAAGGATCTTCTTCGCTCTCTGATGAACGTCAGAGACCCTAAGCCGGTCAGCGCCGCTTTCCGTGCGGTGCATGACGCCTATCTCAGAAGAGAGGCTTTTATCAGGGGCATAGTCAGCGTTGACTCGCTTGAACCGTGCAGGCTCGATGAGAGGCTTTATCTGTGGCAGGGCGATATTACCAGGCTTGCGGCCGACGCCATAGTGAACGCGGCAAATTTCACGCTTCTGGGCTGCTACATACCGCTTCACAACTGCATCGATAACTGCATACACAGCGCGGCCGGAGTAGAACTCAGAAACAGCTGCAGCGAGATCATCCGAAAGCAGGGCCATGACGAGCCGGAGGGCAGGGCGCAGATCACACCGGGGTTCTGCCTGCCCGCGAAGTACGTGCTGCATACGGTAGGCCCTTCAGTCGATTCGGAGCTCACGGACGAGCACAGAAGGCTGCTCCGCTCCTGCTACGTGGCGTGCCTCGATCTGGCCGCTGAAAACGGCCTGGGGAACCTGGCTTTCTGCTGTATCTCTACGGGAGTGTTCAGCTTTCCGGCAGAAGAGGCGGCGGAGACGGCCGTAAAAACAGTCAGGGAATGGCTTGACAGTCATGACAGCAGTATAAATAAAGTTATTTTCAACGTATTCGGCGACAGAGACAGACGGATCTATGAAGAGATACTGGACAGGGATCCAGAGGAAAGGAGCTGAAAATGAGTACACTGGCAGTAAACAACATACGGGCGATAGTTTCCTGTGACGGGAAGGACACTGTTTATGAAAACGCCAATCTGTTCTGCAGAGACGGCCTTATTGAATATATAGGACCGGATAAGCACGACGCGGACACCGTTATCGACGGAAGCGGGATGCTTTGCTACCCGGGGCTGGTAAATGCGCATCATCACCTGTATCAGGTGTTCTCGCGCAACCTTGAAAAGGTGCAGAACATGGAGCTTTTCGACTGGCTGAAGACGCTCTACGAGATATGGAAGAACCTCAATGAGGATACAGTCTATCTCTCATCCCTTACCGGAATGGGCGAGCTGATGAAGAACGGCTGCACAACAGTGTTCGACCACCATTATGTGTTCCCGGAAGGGGCAGGCGATCTTATCGGAGCGCAGGCGGCGGCAGCCGACAAACTGGGCGTGAGGATGCACTTCTCGCGCGGCTCCATGGATCTCTCGGTCAAGGACGGAGGACTCCCGCCTGACAGCGTGGTGCAGACCGTCGATGAGATAATGAAGGACAGCATCGATCTTATAGATAAATATCACGACAGATCGTTCAGATCGAAACGCCGCATAGCCCTGGCGCCGTGCTCGCCGTTCTCGGTCTCAGCGGATCTTCTCCGTGAATCAGCGATACTCGCAAGAGAGAAGGGCGTACGCCTGCATACACACCTATGCGAGACAAAGGATGAAGAGAATTACATGCTTGAGCGTGAGGGCGTGCGGCCGCTCGCTTACATGGAGAGCCTCGGCTGGATAGGCGACGATGTCTGGTACGCCCACGGCATACACTTCAACGATGAGGAACTCAAACTCCTTGCGGAGACCGGCACAGGCGTATGTCACTGCCCGATATCCAACATGAAGCTTTCATCGGGCATCGCCCGCATACCTGAAATGCTTGAGATGGGCATACCTGTGGGGCTGGGCGTAGACGGATCGGCTTCGAACGACGGCTCCGACATGCTCGAGGAGCTCCGCGTGGGATTCCTGCTGCACAGGCTGAACTCAAGCAGGCTCGCACCTACAGGCTACGACATGCTCAGGATAGCGACCATGGGATCGACAAGGCTGCTGGGCAGGGACAAGGAGATCGGCTCCATCGAAACAGGCAAGTGCGCTGACTTCTTCATGGTCGATTCCGGACGCCTCGAGCTGACAGGCGCGTGCTATGATCCTAAGTCCGTTCTCGGCACCGTCGGACTCAGGGGAGCTGTCGACTACACGGTGATAGACGGCGAGGTGACCGTAGAACATGGCGCCATCACCGGAATAGACGAGGAGAAGGTAGTAGCGGACTCCAATAAGGAACTGGGAAGGTATCTCGCGGATATCTAGGGAAAGGACTTATGCTGAAAACCGAATTTGACGGAAAAACATTGAAAATATCTGTGGACGGGTTCAGACTCCTGTCCACACCTTTTGTGTCCGCCATAAAGCTCGAGAAGACTTATAACATGAGGCGCGGGTCGGTAAAGGAGTCCGTGGTTGAACTGGAGCACGCGCGGCTCAACAATGTAGAGAGGATAAACGGCAATACCTTCCGGATGTATGGAGACGGCCATTCTCTCACGATGGAGATAGAGGAGCGCGGCCTCGGCTGTGAGCTCTTCTTTGAGGGAGAAGAGGGCTGGGCCTACGAGTTCAAGATCCCGGCCATGGCAGGAGAGGCGGTCTTCGGGGGCGGAGAGCAATACCGCCGCACTAACCTCCGCGGAGAGCGCGTAATGAATTTCGTATCCGAGCACATCACCGCACGTACGCTTTTCGAGAAGGTGATACTTCCGGACAACCGCTACCGTGAAAAAGAAGCGGAAAGCATCGGAAGCTACTCGCCTATGCCTGTGTTTGTTACAGACAGGGGCAGGCTGTTCTACTTCGATACGCCTTCTGACGGCATCTCCAAATTCGGCATAAACAATTACAGGATGAGATTCGACAGCTGCCCGCGGTCGATGATGCTGCTTCACGCGGACTCTTACGATACATTGATGAGAGCTCTTGCAGAAAAGAATCCGCCGAGAATGTACCTCCCTGACTGGTGCCTTGACGGAATGATCATAGCGGTGCAGGGCGGCACCGAAAAGGTGGTCTCCAAGGTGCGCAGAATGCTCGATGCCGGCGCAAAGATATGTGCGGTATGGAGCCAGGACTGGTGCGGTGAGAACCGCACGGTCATGGGCAAGCAGGTGTGGTGGAACTACGAATACGACAGGGAGCTGTATCACGATCTTCCTGAAGCGATAAAAGAGCTCGAGAGCATGGGCGTCAGGTTCCTGGCCTATGTGAATCCATATCTGGTGAAGGGAAGCAGGCTGTATAACGAGTGCGCTGAAAAGGGCCTGCTCATCAAGGGCAGGGATGGCAGCATAGTGCACATGAAATCGACCACGTTCGATGCCGGCATGCTCGATCTTACAGACCCTGAAGCCGTGCGCTTCATAAAGGATGTTCTCATCAGGCAGAACATGCTTGACATAGGCATAAAGGGATGGATGGCTGACTTCGGCGAATATCTGCCTACCGACTGTGTGCTCCACAGCGGCGATCCGTCAGAGCTGCACAATATGTGGCCCGTCCTGTGGGCAAAGATAAACCGCGAGGCAGTGGATGAATACGGCGATAAGGATGTGATGTTCTTCACGCGCTCGGGATATATTGGAGAGCAGAAATACGCGCCTGTGATGTGGAACGGCGATCAGCATACCGATCTTACAAAGGACTACGGAATGCCATGCGTGATGCCTGCATCTTTCTCACTGGGATTCTCAGGTGTGCCGCTGGTGCACAGCGACATTGGAGGATTCTTCTCTGTTGCCAGACTGAAAAGAAATGATGAGCTCTTCATACGGTGGATGGAGATGAACACATTCTCGCCGCTGATGAGGAGCCATGAATCCATAAGACCTTGGGCAAACAGCCAGTTCGACGCTCCGGCCGTGCTGCCGCATACCGTGCGTCTTACCGGGATACACGCGGCTCTGAGGCCATATATAGAGCAATGCCTTAAGAAGGCTGAAGAGGGCATACCTGTGATGAAGCCCGACTTCTGGAACGCGGTGGACTATAGGCAGAGCCGTGATGAATACTCATACTTCTTCGGAGATGACATGTACATCTGTCCGGTAATAGAGAAAAACGCGAAAGAGAGAACCGTGCATCTGCCTGAGGGCAGCTGGACGGGATTCTGGGACGGGCAGCCATACAAGGGAGGCTCATCGTATACTGTGGAGGCGCCACCTGGCAGAATTCCTGTGTTCTACAGGACTGAAAGCGCGTTCAAAGAACTGTTCAGAGGGGCAGCAGACATATAAAAAAACAGGGCTGCCCTGTAGCAGCCCGGCTAAACAAATAATTATTATTGGTACAGGTAAACCTCAGCCCCGGTCATTTTAGCCAGAGCTTTCAGCGTTTCGGCATGATGACCCTTCATTACGACGAAGTGAGGTTCAAAACCGTCAAGCACACTCTTTTCAACGGCTTCGCGCACAGGGGCCGTTGTTTTTATTACTATCGTGGTGCCTGTGAACTGCTTAGGCTTGTCGAGTGCTTCGCCTTCGAGTATGAAGAAGCGGTATCTTCCGTCAGCTTCACGCCCTATGCGGAATATGGTGGC
>CADATR010000097.1 GCA_902790885.1 uncultured Eubacteriales bacterium | reverse complement strand
TCGCAATTTTCTGTGATGCGCCCTTTTTATACCAAAAAGGGTGAAAAAAGGAGAAAACAATGATCGTAGTACCTGTTTATAACATGATACTCGCGCCTGACGCGAATATATATTTCAATATCAATCAGGTGCGAAGAAACGCCGGAGACAAGGGCCTCGCGGTAGGCGAGAGAGTCGTGCTCATAGTTGCCAGAGACAACGAGAGCTACAAGGACCTGACTCCGGAAAGCTTCTATCCCGTCGGCATAGCCGGTGAGATAAAAGAGATAAACAATCAGGGATATGTCGTTATCCATACGACATACAGGGTCGATGTAGACAATATCGAGATCGGGCCTGATGATTCCATAAGGCTCACCATGACCAGAAGGAGCGATACGGATGACATGAGCGCGAGCGTCGAGAAGGAGAAGCTCGACGGCATGCTTACTGAGATGCGCAGGTTCGCATCGGGCTTCGAGTGGGCAGATTCAGCCGAATACTGGCTCAGGCAGATAGATTCTCTCGAAAGAGCTGCCTGCGTAATGTCGCCGTGGATGGATATCCCGAATGCGGAAAGATACGCCATACTTGCCGAGGACAGCAGGCTAAGAAGAGCCGAACTCATAGAAGAGGCTCTGTACGGCTTTATGGAAGTAGGCCGCATAACAAACGAGGCAATGACATCACAGCAGGAAGAGCATCAGAAGATGTACCGCGAGCAGGCAATAAAACGCCAGATGGAGCATCTTCAGAAAGAGCTCGATGAGATGCATCCTGAGAACATAACGGACATAAGGAAATTCGAGCAGAAGATCGCTGAATCCGGCATGAACGAGACTGCGCTCAAAGAGGCTGAGAAAGTGCTCAACCGCCTTAAGCAGGAGGGCAGTCAGAGCGCGGAGTCCGGAATGCTGTACGACTATCTGGATTTTGTGACCGGCCTTTCATGGAAGAAGGAGGAGGCTTCACATATAGACCTTGTAAAAGCGCGTGAGGTGCTTGATGAAGACCATTACGGACTGGATAAGGTGAAAGACCGCATTATACAGCAGATAGCGGTAATGAACCTGAAGAAGGAGCAGTCCGGCTCAATACTTCTCTTCGTAGGAGCGCCGGGAACCGGCAAGACGAGCATAGGCAAGAGCATCGCAAGGGCTCTCGGGCGCGAATACGTTAGAGTCAGCCTGGGCGGCGTACATGACGAATCGGATATTCGCGGACACCGCAGAACATACATCGGTGCCATGCCGGGGCGCATAATGGACGGCATACAGAAGAGCGGTGTATCGAATCCTGTCATGGTGCTCGATGAGGTGGACAAACTCTCGGCATCATATCATGGAAGTCCTGCGAGCGCGCTTCTCGAGGTGCTTGATCCTGAACAGAACAATACCTTCACGGATCACTACATGAACGTTCCTTACGATCTTTCGGATGTGATGTTCATCTGCACCGCGAATACGACCGATACCATACCTGAGCCGCTTCTGAACCGCATGGAAGTGATACAGTTCAGCGGATATACTCCAATAGAAAAGCTTGCCATCGCCCGCGAACACCTGGTGCCTAAGTCGATGGAGGCCATGGGCATCGATCCGCAGATAATGGAAGTGACCGATGACGCGCTCAGAAAGATCATTTCTGACTATACGATGGAAGCAGGTGTGCGCGGACTCAGAAAGCGCATAGACACGCTCTGCAGGATACTGGCAGTCAAAGTGGCCAGCGAACCTGATCGCAGAGTGATCGTCACTCCTGAGGTGGTAGACGAGGAGATAGACGCAAGGCCTGTTCAGCACAGCAAGATACTCCCTGAGCCGAAGGCAGGGGTCGTTACAGGTCTGGCCTGGACTCCTGTAGGCGGAGAGATACTGTATATCGAGACACTGTTCACCAAAGGAAAGGGAGAGATCATCATCACGGGCCAGCTGGGCGATGTAATGAAGGAATCCGCGAGGATAGCGGTAAGCCTTGTAAAGACACTCTTCCCTGACAAGGCGGGCCTGTTTGAAAGAAATGATCTTCATATCCATGTGCCTGAGGGGGCAGTGCCTAAGGACGGTCCGTCTGCCGGCATAGCTCTCACAACAGCGCTCTCGTCGCTTGTGACAGGATGCGTCGTGGATCCGCACATCGCCATGACAGGAGAGGTGGCTCTGAGAGGCGCTGTGACGCCTATAGGCGGGCTTCCTGAAAAGCTGATGGCAGCCGAGCGCGCAGGCATCACAAAGGTATTCATACCTGACGCGAACGAGTATGATCTTAAGGACGTGGCTGATGAAGTCAAGGAAAAGATCGAGATCAGGACCGTTTCAAAGGTGGGAGAAGTACTGACAGCCGTAGGCATACTGGCAGCAGAAGGAAAACAGGCATAAAATAAAGCAAAAAAGCATCAGACCGGAGCGAATCAGAGCTCCGGTCTGTTTATTTACGATAATATTGTATCGGTTTGAAAGGCTATTTGCCGTACTTTTCGATAAGACGCTTGAATCCCGGCATGGAATTCTTGATGGTCTCGTTGGATACGCAGTATGCGAGTCTGAGATATCCAGGGCATCCGAAGCCTGTGCCAGGAACGATCAGGATGTTCTCCTCGAGTTTAGCCGCTTCGCTGAACGCCATGTCGTCGCCGTTAGGAGCTTTCATGAACAGATAGAACGCTCCGTCAGGCTTCGCGCACTCATAGCCCATTTCAGTCAGACCGTTGTAGAGGTCGTTTCTGTTCTCGTCATAAGCGACGAGATCAGGCGTGCAGTCTACGCATTCCTCTACGACTCTCTGGATGAGTGTAGGAGGGCAGACAGAACCGATCTCTCTTGCTGCGCCCGCGATGGCGCTGAGCACTGCGTGCTGGTCTTGGCATTTTGCCGGCACATACACGTAGCCGATACGCTCGCCAGGGAGCGACAGGCTCTTCGACCATGAATAGCAGACTATGGTGTTGTCGTATACTTCAGGTATGAATGTTACGACAGCGTCGCCGTATACAAGTTCTCTGTAAGGCTCGTCAGCGATAATATATATAGGGTGCTCGTACTTGAGCATTTTTTTCTTGAGTACAGCCGCGATCTTTTCAAGGGTCTCTTTCGTATAAACAACTCCGGACGGGTTGTTAGGAGAGTTGATGACCACAGCGACAGTGTCATGATTTATTGTGTTTTCGAGCGCTTCAAGATTGATCTGGAAATCAGGGATATCCGGATCAACTCTTCTTACTTTGCCGCCGCCGGCCTTAAAAAACACATTGTATTCAGGGAAGTATGGGGCGATGACCACGAAATTGTCATCAGGCTTTGTGGTAAGAGCGCAGGCTACTGAGACGAGGGCAGGAGCGCATCCGCACGTCATAAAGAGCTCACTGGCCTGTGCGTTGGTATTGAATCTTTTTCTGAGGTTTGCCGCGATGGATTCTCTTGTGCTTTCGAAACCAGCTGCCATTGAGTAGCCGTGCAGCAGGATGGAACTTTCTTCATCGACAAGTTTTTTGATGGTGTCGTTTACTTTTTTAGGAGCAGGTATGCTCGGATTGCCCAGCGAATAATCGTAGACTTTGTCTCTTCCAAGCTTTTTTGCCTGCTCCAGTCCGTAGGCGAAGAGTTCGCGGATGATGCTTGGCGCAGTGCCATAGCCATAATATTTTTCATTTACCATAGCTGTTCTCCTTTGTATAACGTACATATCATATATCAAAGGCAGGGAAGCCTTATTATTAATTATATTTTAGCACAATGATTTGTACCTGAATGTATTTATTTCGTCCCGGACTTTGATATACTACAATGAGATGTCGGATTCTAGACAGTTTGGGAAAAGGAGATAATGATGCTGTTTGGACATGAAAAAATTGAGATACTGCACCTGCCTACACCACTCGAATACCTGAAGAATGTTTCCGAGGATCTGGGCGTCAATGTATACTGCAAAAGAGATGACCTCACGAATCTCGCGACAGGAGGCAACAAGCTGCGCAAGCTTGAGTACTTTCTGAAGGATGCTCAGGACAAGGGCGCTACAATGCTCATCACTGAGGGAGGAGTTCAGACCAACCACGGCAGGCTGACTGCGGCCGTTGCGGCTAAATACGGACTTAAATGCGCGATAATCACCGCAGATGAGTATCCGGGAGAGATAAGCGCCAATCTGCTGCTTGACGGAATGCTCGGATGCCCTGTCTATTTTGTAAAGGATATGGAAACAGGCAGACAGGCTGTGATCGACAAGTTCACTGAAGAAGGCGAAAAAGTCTATTATGTACCGATGGGCGGATCCAATGAGATAGGAATGCTCGGCTATGTGGAGTGCGCCATGGAGCTCGACAGACAGGCCAGAGAGCTTGGTATAGGCGACGCGACTGTTTATGTTACTGTCGGCAGCATGGGCACATACCTTGGAATGCTGATAGGCTTAAAGGAATGCAGATCAGACCTCAAACTGGCGGGGATCAACGTTCTGCCTTACTCTGATGATGCTGCTGATGAAAAGGCAAACGACGAGGCGCTCAGGGAGGCTCTCTGCGATTACTACAAAAATGTCTGTGAAACTTTTGCCGGATACAGTGAGAACTGGGGCATAACTGCTGATGATTTCAACATCATGACGCATTACATCCACGGAGCTTACAACAACGCTGTCGCTGAGGTGCGCGAGGTAATGTATTATCTTGCCCGCAAGGAGGCTATCATCATTGATCCTTGCTATACAGGCAAGACTTTCGAGGCTCTCGTAGACGGCGCAAAGAGCGGAAGCATAGAAAAGGGCTCCAATGTGATATTCATGCACACCGGAGGACTTCCAGGCATCTATACAAAGCATCACAGGGTAGAGCTCGAGCGTGAGCTCATGCCTTACATGCATATGGACGAATTCTAGAGGTATGTCAATTGGCAAATAGTGAAGGAAAACAGCGGGCGGCAAAGAAAAGCAACGGATCACGCAAAAAGAGAAATCGATCCTACATGCTCACCATTCAGTTTATAACCGGCGCGGCGCTTGCGCTGATAGTGCTGGTACTCATCCTGAAGCTTGTTTTGTACATAAGCGGTATATCGCGCACAAGGCTCAGTGACGAGGGACTGACGCACGATACCCGCTATCAGAAATGCCAGGTGATACATGGCATAGACGTTTCAGAACATCAGGATGAAATAAAGTGGAAAAAGGTGAAATCGAGCGGTGCTGATTTCGCCTTTATACGCGCAGGCTACAGAAGCTCGGAGAGCGGGGAGCTGAAAGAGGATGCTGATTTCAGGAAAAATATCAAAAAAGCGCATAAGGCGGGCGTCATGTGCGGAGCCTATTTCTTCTCACAGGCTCTTACTGAGGCCGAAGCCGTTGAGGAAGCTGAATATCTTCTGAAGCTGGTGAAGCGCTATGATATCGAAATGCCGCTCGTCATCGATTATGAGCTCTACAACGGAGGCAGGCTGAAGCAGAAGGTGGATGCCGGCGAGATGCCTGCAGCGTCAATGTACCATGATGTAGTGCTCGCATTCTGCCGCAGGGTGGAGGAGGAAGGTTATGAGTCCGCTGTATATGCCAACTATGACATGCTGACAAACTACATGGACTCGACTCTGCTCGATGACGAGGTTGTGATATGGGCTGCCCAGTATGGCGGTGCCTGCGATGTGAAGGGAGACTATCTCTACTGGCAGTGCGCAGAGGATGACGCTGTCGGAGGGATAGACGGAAACGTCGACCATGATATCTGGTACATAGAACCTGGTAAGGTTTACGGCACCAGGGCAAAGGGCAAAAGGAACCAGGAGTCTGTGGGTGACTGCAGCATAGAATTTGACGCGGACAGTTACAGGCTCAGGTACCACAAGGCAGAGCCCAAGGTAAAGGTGACCTTCGAAGACAAAAAGCTTCGTGAGGGCAAAGACTATATACTGTCGTTCGTTAATAACACTGAGTCAGGGACCGGCTTCGCCATAGTGCGCGGCACGGGCAGATATAAGGACTGGGTGGCAGTGCCATTTACAATAGAGTAAAAGATTGGAGAAATCATGAGATTCATAAGCTGGAACGTCAACGGATTCCGTGCCGTTCTGAAAAAAGGATTCGAAGATGTATTCAGTGAGCTTGACGCAGACTTCTTCTGCCTGCAGGAAACTAAGATGCAGGAGGGGCAGGCGGACTTCCATCCTGAGGGCTATTTTGAATACTATAATTGCGCTGTGAAAAAGGGATACTCCGGAACTGCGGTATTCGTAAAGAAATCTGTCGGAGAGCCTCTGTCAGTCGCTTACGGCATAAAAGGGGAGCATGACGACGAAGGAAGGGTGATCACTCTTGAATATCCTGACTTCTATCTCATCTGCTGCTATGTGCCGAATGCACAGGACGGGCTCAAGCGCATCGATTACAGGTGCGAGTTCGAGGACGCGATGAGAGCCTACATGAGCGAACTCGACGGCGTGAAACCGGTCATCTACTGCGGAGACCTCAATGTGGCCCACAATGAGATAGACCTCAAGAATCCGGGTCCTAACAGAGGGAACGCCGGCTTCTCGGATGAGGAGCGCGGCAAGATGACAGAGCTGCTTGGCGCCGGGTTTACCGACACTTTCCGCTATATGTATCCTGATACAGTGACCTATTCCTGGTGGTCGTACCGCA
>CADATR010000096.1 GCA_902790885.1 uncultured Eubacteriales bacterium | reverse complement strand
CTACGTCCCAGTTCTTGAGATGGAACTGAGTGGTAACTGAATAGTTGTAACGAACGCCATCGATGTCGGTGAATGTGACTTTTGCGCCGGGCTGGGCTTTGAAAAGCTTCACGAAAGTGGTGTCCCTGTCGCCTTCAAGCATAAATTTCCCCTTTAAAGGAGACCCGCTTACTACAGAAGCAAACCCATCCCCGCCTCCATCTTTGACGGTCACAGGCACCATGAGATCCAGCGAAGGGATCTCAAGGCACCCCACTATGTCTACGTTATTGATGGACAGTGTCGCCAGAGGGTCTCTGCCGTTACCTGTCGATACTCCGGTGTCTACCCCAAGCCCGGGTATCAGGTCTTTCATGGTACTCAAAACCGTATCTGCATCCTTGTCCGCTTTCTGTATATGCAGAAATCTGTAACCGCCGTATCCGATGACCGCCACGATCAGCAGTACCAGAATCATCCTGATTAACGGTAAATTTCTGCGTCTCTGTCCCATAAAGCGTTACTTTATTCTTTCTTTCCGAGATCCCTGAAGGCTTCCTTCAGCTCGTCAGGATCGCTCGTCTTGAACTTCTCAGGGTCAGCCTGTGCCAGCTTATCCTGGATATCCTTGTCGTTCAGATACATGTCTTCGAGCTCGTCTGCGACCTCTTCGTCATCATCCTTGCCCCTTGCGCGGAGGAAGGCTATAAGAGCCAGCAGTGCCGCGAGCAGTCCGCCGCCGAGAATGTACGGCAGGATCTTTCCGCTCTGTATGCCCGTAGGTGTATTGTCGTCCGGAATGTCGGTCTGGCCGCCGCCGTTGCCTCCATTTCCGCCGTTGCCGCCGTTATTGTTGCCGCCGCCCGGCGCCAGAGGTGTAGCATTATCATCGAGGTCTACGAAGTCCGCCGGCTGTCCTGCTGCTCCGGCAGGTGTGCCGCCTGCATTGCCGGTTCCGGTAGTACCGTCATTAACGATGACTGTCTGAGTCTCAGTGCCGCCGTTAGCATTTTGCGAGTATACGAATGTGAATACGTTCTCCGATACACTATCTTCATTAATAAGTGTTTTACCCTTATTGTAAGCATCCGGCAGATAGCCTTCCACTACCTGATACGAAACTACCGGGTAGTCTCCTACCATTCCAAAGAATGTTTCAGACGGATGCAAAGGATTTCCGGCTTCGTCTTCGTAATTGACTACGTATTTGACCATGCTGCCGGTCAGAGCATACGCGACTGTGAAGGACTCATCGCCCTTAACCTTGAAGCTGTAGCTCTGATAATTTCTCTTCGATACCTCGTCGTTGTCGTGACCTGAAAATTTTAGACCTCTTGCGCGATATGTGTCTGGGTCTTTTATATTCAGCTCAAGTTTGCCTTTGCCAAGCTCAAGTTTGCATTCTTCACCGTATTTATAAGGCCCAAGCTTTACGGTGGTGCCGCCGGCAAACGTGCCTTCCTTTCCGGAGTTTACTGTTATGGTGTACGTATACTCATCATCTGCAGCGTATGCCTTGTCTGCCGGGAGCACTCAGAATGTTCCCGCGAATACCATCAGGCAAAGCACTGAAGTGAATGCCGCTGTAAGGAGTCTCTTAATGCTTTTCATCATAAGCCTACTTTCTGTCCTTCTTTCTGCTTATAACAGCGAGTATCAGAAGGAGTACGGCCGCAGCCATCATGATAGCCACCCATTTAGTAACGTTGGTGTAGTCACCTGTATTGACTCTCTTGATGATCTTGTTGGTATCCTTCTCAGGCACTTCAACATTCTCGATCTTGAATATTCCCGGGAGCTGCTCCGAAGGATCAGTCACTGTCGCCTGATATCTTACATTCAGCTCATCGGCAACCTCAGTTACATGCCATGCTCTGTCATTTCCGAGATCCGTGATAGTCTGTGATTCTTCCTTATCTCCAACTGTCTTTATGTACACGACCTTGTCGCTTTCGCTCTCATCGGCCTTCCACTTGTAGCTCCAGTTGTTATCATCGCTCAGTGTGATCGTATCTACGAGTTTGTTGCCATAAGAAATCCTGACATCGACCGAAGCCGGACGTTCTGCCTTCTCGTTATCTTCGTATTTAGCATCCGCGACCCACTGCTTTACGATCGTGTACTCGTCCACTACCGGAGCCGACTCCATCTTGATCATGTTGAGCGTCATGCTCTTGTCGCTGTTCAGTATGTCGATATATACAGACGTCGGAGTCCATCTCTTCTTATCTACCGTCGTTGTGTCTCCGGTGACGATATACAGGCCATACTCCTCCAGACCACCAAATGTGGCTCCGCCTGTATCGGCCGCATTGACTGTCTGCGTGTCTAAAGGAGTGAAGTCATCGCTGTTGGCCTTTATGTAGTTGCCCACATTTTTGGAGGAATCAAGCAGCGCTTCAGCATCAGCTTCACTCTCGTACACGAGAACCGGATCGACCTTGGCATTTGCCGCCAGTGCCGAATCGAGCTCAATCACTACCTTGCCGTCAGCTGCATGCGTCCAGCTTCCAACCTTGTAGATGTTGAGAGTGAATGCCGTTCCGTCCGGAAGTCCGTCTATATGGGCAAGAGTCACGTTAGCGCTTCCACCCGCATAAGCGCGGCCCACCGGAGCCGAAAGACCTGCGCAAACCAATGCTGCGATCAGCATCGCCATGGCAATCTTTAAGCATCTTAGTCTGTTCTGTTTCATTTCTTAAGCCCCTTCTTCTCGAGGTATAGTGACAAGTATTGTTTCGGGTCAAAACGCTTTGCGCGTCTTGTCGCAATAAGCAGTATTATGAGCAGGATCAGCAGTATAGGCCCTGCCAGGAACGGTGCGATGTAAATTGGCTCTATCTGGATGGCGTCCGCAGTTACGTCAGCCGATCCGTTTGCGTTTGGCACCCTGTGGCCGCGCACCAGCAACCTGTGGGTGTTGACTCCGTACGGAGTGCAGGTGATCAGCGTGAATAGGTCTTTGCCCTCTTCTATCTTGAGGTCTGAAAGATCCTCCGGCAGAACGATCCTGATCTGATCGCACTCATATGTAAGAGTCTCGTTCAGTACGGTGACAGTCCAGGTGTCGCCTTCCCTGATCTTATCTATATCGGTGAAGAGCCTGGCCGACGGGAGTCCGCGGTGACCCGATATGGCGCAGTGAGTGCTCTTGCCGCCTACAGGGAGAGATGTTCCCTCAAGATGGCCAATTGCAGTCTGAAGGACCTCTTCGTCTGTACCGTGATAGATCGGAACCCGAATGTGGAACTTCGGAACACTGACAAATCCCATGATGCCCGAGTCATCAATGGCAAGTTCCTTGTTGTATTCCTCCTTTTCGGCATCTGTCATCATCCATTTGATGCCGGTCTCGGCCAGCCTTTTGTTGTATTCTCTTGCGCTTTTGAGGATCCTGTCATACTCGGACTTGTCCATGTTGGTGACAGTCTCGGTATAGCTCATGATACGTCTTGCCGAATGGTATGTATTCCAGTAGTTTGCCACTGACGGATAAAGCAGCAGGAATACTCCCACTAACAGTCCGGCAGTCATAACCACCGTTAACAGATTTCGCTTTATCCAGTTTTTCATTACAGTTTTATATATTTCTCCTTACATGGATTCAGTCCGTGTTTATATCGACTGTTGCCCGGACTTTCGGAAAGGGATCCATCCTGTGAGCTGAAACCTCATCGATCGATCGGTTTCCGCAGGTCCGAACCTGCTTGTGTAAACGGGAAGTGGAATGAGGGGATTATTTCCCATTTACTTTGTAAAGACATCTTTTATAATGCCCTTACCGGGCAGGAGTATAGACTCCTGCCCGGTCAAATAATTCAGTAAATTATTTGTTCTTCTGCATTCTTCTTCTCGAAACGAGAACGATTCCGCATCCAACTACGAGGATAGTACCAAGAGTGTAGAAGATGATTGTTCCGATGCCACCAGTACTTGGAAGCTCAGTTCCCTGTTTGTTTTCGATTTCAAACGGATGTTCAACCATCTCGGCCTCTTCCCAGTTGATATCGGTACTGTTTGCTGTTGCAGGATTCTTGAACTTGTATTCAGCAGCAGTATTACCATCTACGGTTACTTTGTAACTTTCAAGAATGTCTGTATCGTAAGTAACTTCCTTTGCTGTTCCACTAGTTGGTTTTGTGCTAACCCACTCTGTTCCATTCCACCATTCCGTAACCTTTACGGATTTTGTAGCAGCTGTAATCACAACAGTATGCGGATTAGGATCTGTTACAAAGCCTGCAGGAGCGGAGATCTCCTTGAGGTAGTACGTACCTGCATCAAGACCAGCAAAGTTCATTCTTCCATCCGCACCTGTAGTTGCTGTGACATCATTGCCGTCCTTGTCCTTGAGAGGTACAGTGCCGTCTTTGTCTGTGAAAAGACCAAACACAGCGCCTGCAAGAGGGCTCTCCCACGTTTCAGTACTTGTAATTTCACTGGTTTTTGTAACTTCTGTGATAGGATCGCCATTAGCGTCAACGCCAACCTTTACGAGTTCAGATGTCTTCTTGCCAGAAACGGAAGTTCCTTGTCCAGCACCCTCAGCATCAAGTGAGAATGTGTAGTGCTGTGTAGTGTCTTTCTTCACATCATAATCACTCTGCTGATTTGGATTGTGTGAGTACTCGATGGATACTTCGTTGTCCTCTTCATTGACAGCATTGGCAGCGGTACTGGTAACTACTGCGCTGTAAGTAACAGTGATATCAGTAGCCGCTTTAAGTCCTTTAAGATAAGTTTCTGTGAAGGTAATGGTATAGCCATCATCCTGTGCATCCACTGTATAATCAGTACCCTTTCTAAGGCCTGTAACAGTTACACTATCCTTGTTCAGCTTAAGAGCTGTCAGCTTATCCTTCATCACAAAATGAGGACTGGTGTAGACATCTCCATATCCAGGAATCGTAGTTGTAACTGTAAAGTTTACTGTGTCTCCAACTGCGGTTGTGCTTGACTTTCCATCATCCCAGGAATCTTCCGATGTAGCAGCTGTCTTGGTAAGTGACAGGGTGCTCTTCTTAGCAACAGCATCGCCATTGTACTGGTCTCCCATTCCAACTGAACCACCAGCATCTTTGTTATAGTCTGCTGAAACGAAAACCGGGTTATAAACAGTGTTTGCATCAGCAGGAGTAACCAGAGCCATCCACATACCTGCTTCAGTATTATTATAGGTAGCTGTTGCTCCGCTGACTGTTCCAGCTTCTCCATCTTCACCAGCAAGTTTTGCAAGCTGTCCAGCAATCTCAGATGTGATTCCGGTTGGATCTTTTGCCTCAACAGGAGGAGTAGCTGTTGGATCTGCCTTGGTTCCTACCAAGATTTCTTTTAATTTATCCTCTGTAAGAACGCTAGCATACTGCGGTACTGCTTTCCAGCCAGCAACATTTCCACTTGCATTGCCGACCCATTCGATAACCTGATAGAATTTTACCGTATCTCCAGTACCAAGGCCTGTTACTGTCAGCGGGTGATCATAAGCGGGTGCGGTGTCTTCAGCGAATGCTGTTGCACCCATCGCCAGTATCATCATTGCTGACAGCAGCAGTGTGATAACTTTCTTAAAATGTTTCATAAAACCTTCCTTTCTTGCCCTCTCAAGGCATTTTACTATGGCCTTTCGGCCCACAAATTATTGAGCGTGGCCTCATCGGCCATAGCTTGTGCCCCGCAGGGCAAAATAGTTTTGCTGCTTATACCGAGCAGCCCGGTATTATGAACTCGTGAGACCTCCCCTCGGAGTCCACACAAGAATATAACCGTAGTTATGTGATCTGTAAGTACAGTTTAGCATCCAAAGCGTCAATTATACCGTCACATATAACGTTTCTTTGACGCCTTCTAGTGTATCGGCCCTATTTTCGTCAGAGGCCATATCCGGAATACTATCTTTCCTACTACCTGTTCTGACGTTACACAGCCGACCGCCAGATGCCTCGAGTCGATGGATACCGCTCTGTTGTCACCGAGCACGAATACTCTGCCGTCCGGCACCTGGTACGGAAAGTCTATGTCAGGCTCCCCGAAGGCCTTCGCATCGAGATAAGGCTCGTCTATCTTCTGCGAGTTGACGTAGACATTGCCTTCGAGGTCTATGTCCACCCATTCGCCGGAGTTGGCTATGACTCTCTTCACCAGCACGTTGTTGTTGTAGTAGAACGCTATGACGTCGCCTGTTTTGAACTTTGCTCCCTTTACGGATATCACCAGCTCGCCGCTGTGCAGCGTTGAGTTCATCGACTGGCCGTAGATCCTCAGCACCGGCAGAAAGAGCATCGCCACCAGGATCGCTATCGCCGCTACGACTATAAGTATGTTGGTGGTGCTTACTATCGAAGCCTTGAGCCTGTCGAGATAGGATTCCTCCTCATATGCCGTCCTGATCAACCCGGTCTCGGGAAGCTCAGGCACTGTCATAGGTGTGTTCCGGTCTCTCCTGCTCATTTGACTCTGCTCCTGATGTTCTCGAGATAGATCACAGCAGCTTTCTCAGCCTCTTTGAAGATGTCGGTGACTGCCAGCGACGCCTCGGCGATGGAGCCTATTTTATCGAATGTGAAATTGCGGTCCTCAAGCTTCGCCTCGAGATCTGCTACCTGAGCGCGGAGCCTGTCTATCTCTTCGCCCTGTTTCAGCATTATCTCAAGCAGATCTTTCTTCTTGAGCTT
>CADATR010000095.1 GCA_902790885.1 uncultured Eubacteriales bacterium | reverse complement strand
GCAGACTGCTGATGACTGAGAGCTTGCTCTATGTCTGAAGCTGTCTGCTGTTTAAGTTAAGAGGCTGCCACATTTTATTCAAATGCGACAGCCCCTTTTCAGTTGCGCTTTTCACACATATCGGACCTTTCGCGCTAATCCCGCGCCGGTCCTTTACTTCTGCTTACAGCATTTCACTTCTTTTGGCCTGCCCCAAACGGCCCGCGCTGCTTTGCGACATCTACTAAAGTCGCAAAAGCAGCTATACGGCGAGCGCCGTTTGGCTGGCAGGCCCCGTGAGCCAGAGGAGGCGAACGGATCATCAGTCATCTAGCCTTATGTTGATACTAAATGGTCCTTTTACAAGTACAATGATCAACATGTTGATTGTTCTCTTTCGATTTTATAATTTTAGTATCAACATCCCCGTTTTTACACCAGGGTTCCTTCCACTGGAAATCATATTTATGCGCCATTTTTCATAATTTTTCCTATATTCCCATCAAAGCGACTTTGCTTTTCTCTTTTTTCCTCTGTGCATTCATCTCTTGCACCACTCAGGGGCATGCTCACTGGGAAGGTCCTGTAACCTTCTTGCTTTGTGTTGATACTAGATTTTTTATGATGAGAAACCATTATCAACATGTTGGTATATTAGCTCGATATTTATAGGTTTTGGTATCAACAGGGAGGATGTGTTTTCATACATTCTGATGAAAAGGAAGGTGTGGTACAACGTCTTCGGCAAAAGTACAGAAGAAAGTGATTTTATTGTTGAAATAAGTGCTTTTATTGTTTGCCAGGTTTTTTCAGCAGATATAGAATTTGTTCCACTATACCGGACATGTAATCTGGCTGCAGCTCTTCACGCATGCTATACCACTGGCAGCCAGACAGAGTTCTTGCCTCTGTTGGTCTGTTACCCGGCAAACAATGTCATTGGAGGAATAATATGGATTCGGATCTTGAGCGTCGTCTTAAATCTGAGCTCACGCGTTTAAAAGCAGATCGCAACGGTTTTCTTCACCGTCTGGATCTTTGCAGAGGGTTTGAAAGCGCACGCCTGCGAAAGACAAAACGATGTCGTGGTACTCATTACTACTATGCGCGCAGGCAGGGATCAAATAAATACGTCTATCTCGGAACGCGCGCGTGCCCTGATGTCAAAAGGATATGCGAGGCGCATTTTCTAAAGGAATCTATCCGACGCATAGACAGTAATATCAGCCTTATTGAGTCCTTTCTGAAAGGATTCCTCCCTTACGATATCTATGCAGTGAACGAGGCGCTTCCGTATTCGTATCGCAGCGAAACACTGCCGCCGGTGTCGGAGGCGTATCTGCGGGAGGGAAGCAGATGGAAAGCGAAGAAACTGATCCTGCAGTCTGAGCATCCCGAGAATTACCCGGAGCGCAAAACAGAGCAGACGTCTGATGGGGTATGGGTGAAGACTATCAGTGAAGTAGTTCTCTATGAAAGGTTCAAGGCTGCGGGATTCGTACAGATATACGAACTTCCTCTGGTGCTGAACGATTATGGGCCGGCATTGTATCCGGATTTTACCATTCTGTCACCGGCAGATAAGAAGACGGAGATAATCGTGGAGTATGTCGGCCGGCTCGACTTGCAGAAGTACCGCGACGAATTTGCGTACAAGGTTGGCCGTTACATTTCAAACGGTTACATACCGGGCGTCAATCTGTTTTTCGTTTTCAGTGACAGGGATGGGCATATAGATTCGATGCAGATCAACAGGGTGATCGAGGATATCCGCGGTATACAGAACTAAGGCGCATAGACCTTAAGCCGTCAGACCAGCATCTGATTGCGCGTACGGATGTATCCGATGATTATGAACAGCGCGTTGACCGCCCAGCTCACCGGGAAAACTATCATAATTGAAAGCCATGTGTGGTAGATCTGAAAGCCTGTAAACACCCAGATGATACGCACTCCGCAGACGCAGATGAGCGTCGTGAGAGCAGGAACCAGCGACTTTCCGAGGCCTCGCATGGCTCCTGACAGATTGTCCATCAGCACGTTCAGCGTTTCAGCGTAAAGCAGGAGCCTGACTCTCAAAAGGCCCGCCTCGATAACCTGCGGCTCATTCGTGAACAGCGAGAGCAGCGGCCTTGCGAAAATGAGCAGAAGGGCAGAGAGGATCATGGTAAAGGCCCAGCTCACCAGAAGTGTCTTGCGGACGATGTCGCGGCAGCGCTCGTACTTTCCGGCGCCATAATTCTGGCCAATGAAAGTCACCAGCGTCTGGGTGAACGCGTTTACTACAAAGAAAGCGAATATCTCTATATTGAAAGCCGCGGATGATGCCGCCATGTAGTCGGCGCCGAGGCTGTTTATACCTGACTGGATGCAGAGGTTTGAGATCGAAAAGACCGCGCTCTGAAGGCCCGCCGGCATTCCTATCCTGAGGATCGTCGCAAGGTCGTCTTTGTTTATCCTTACCTTGGCCACGTTGACGTGTATTACACTGTCCTCTTTTCTCAGATAGTGAAGCAGCAGCATGGAGCTTATGACATTTGCCAGCACGGTCGCTATGGCGACTCCGTCGACGTCCATTCCCAGCACCAGCACAAAGAAGAGGTTCGCCGCCACGTTGAATACGCCGCCTATGAAGAGGCAGATGAGCGGTGTGCGCGTGTTGCCGTTGCTGCGGAAGATGGCCGCCTCGAAGTTGTAGAGCATTATGAATGGCACGCCGCTGAAGTACAGTCTCAGGTAAGTGATCGAATACTCCTTTACCTCAGGCGGAACGCCCAGAAGCTCTATGACAGGAGCGGCTATTATATTGCCCAGCACTGCTACGAATATTCCGGCCGCGACCGCAAACGCCATGGATGTACGCACGGCGCTCTTTGCCTTGTCGGAATCCCTCGCGCCTATGCAGCGCGCGATCAGAACGTTAGATCCTACTGAGATCCCCACGAAAAAGTTGACGAGGAGCGAGACTATAGGCGTATTGCTTCCGACAGCCGCCATCGCCTCCTTGCTCGCGAATTTGCCGACAACAGCTACATCGGTCGCGTTGAAAAGCTGCTGCAGCATGCTCGTCAGCATCAACGGGATCGCAAAAAGAAAGACCTTGTCGACAATAGAGCCGACAGTCAGGTCCGAATTCGAAGTTATTCTTTTTTTCAGCAGCTGGTTATCCATTTCGAACTTATTCTAAACCCACAGATTTCAATGTCAAGGGGAGCTCGCTGACTTCCGTCCTAAATGTCGAAAAGGGGCAGAAAAGGCGGAAGTCCGCACGGCCATCGAGGAGAATTCTTCCGTATAATTCCCGATATTTGGCAAAATAGGCGTAAGTTTCTCTGTGCACTAAAAAGAGGCACCGCCGAAGAGATGCCTCTTCATAGCTGTTTGCACGCAGCAGACGACGCTGCGGGCAGAAAAATCGAACAGGTCCGATACAGCGAAGCAATTTTCGTTCGCAGCAGACTACCACATATTCTCGTCTGGTTCGTCTGGTATATGCTCTATAGTCGGGTCGAGCGGCTCTTCGCGCATTACCGTACGCATGTACTGGCTGAACTCGTCGCGGATAGCCTGTCTTGTGTAGACTCTCGGATCGCAGAGGTCGTGGCATACCCACACTACATGGATGCCTCTCTCGCGTCCCTGCTCCTCGAACTGTCCGTGGAGACCGTCGAGCGCCTTGCAGCTCATGTGCTCCCACATCATTACCATGTCGGCGTTCATTATCTCGCAGAACTCCCAGAGCTCATCGACGAGAACCTTGTATCCGCCGTGTGTACGGTTACGCATGATCATGTTCTCGTTGAGCCATGCCATATCGTACCAGGCCTTCTCCCTGTTCTCAGGAGTGTCGGTGTCGGCGATTATGTCTGTGTTAACCATAGAGAGCATGTCAGTCAGAGGCACGACGCCCCAGCAGTGCATCATCCAGTAAAGCATGTGGATGTTGTACTGCGGCTGTACGCCCCATACGATGCATCTGTGCCTGTACTCAGGGCAGATCATGGTCTTTTTCTTGTAGCCCTGCTCGACGAGCTTGCTGATCTTCTTATCCTTTGGCGGGAAGAGCGGCGAGCGTCCGCAGTTGCCCATGTAGTTGGTGTCGTTGTAGAGCGAGAATACCGAACCTACGAACTGCGGATAGTCGGTAGCGTTGTTGTCGAGCCACATCGCGCGGTGCCTTGTAGCATCGTTAACTCTTGCAGCGCTCTCGAAGTAGCGCGTCCAGTCCCACTTTTCGTGAGCGTGCTCTTCGATGAACTTCACGGCTTCCTTCATGTCGTTGGCAGCGTATTCCTGAACATCGTCCTCCTTGTGGCGGAGCGGAGCTGTCAGCTGGAAGGTAGGGATGCCGTATTCGCGCTCGAGTCTATGAGCGATGATGCCGTTGCCCATGAGGGAGCCGTCGCAGGTGGTGTTGACCTGAACAGCACAGCATCCGAGTACCGCGAAGTCGTCGTCGATCGAGATGCCGGCCTCAGCCTCAGGCATAGGGCAGACATCGCCCGGAAGTCCGAATTCCTGCGCAACATCGAGGTAGTGTGTAGTCGAATTCTGCGTCAGCAGGTTGGCGACGAACATTGTCGGCACCTCTCTGAGGATGGCAGTCGTGTCCTTGAAGCCCATCATGAAGGCTGTCATCGCGTTCTCATCCGTCAGCACGCAGGTATCCGAGAATGCCTTGTTGTTGCCGGTGCGGCGGTCGCCCTTGAAGATGTTGTCCATCGTCTTGGCTACGTCGTAGATGACGAAGTTCATGGCGGTGTGAGTGATGCGCAGCGGCTCGTCTCTGAGTCCGAGCGTGAACTTATCCATCATATAAGGGACTGCCAGGTAATTGGCCATCCATCTGTAGCGGAACATGGCTTTGATGTTGCGCGGCTTGGAGATGAATCTCGCGAGGATGGACATGATGTAGAGCCATCTCGAATAATCGTAGAGTGTATCCTTCACGCCTCTCCACTCGCGGCGGACGAAGACCTTCGTCTTTCCGTTGGTAGGGTAGAGCTTGCCGAGCGTCTGGTCGCCCTTCTTCTTTTTAGGGTTAGTGATCTTCTTGACCGTTTTGAATGCCATTACTTCTCACCTCCCTGCAGTTTCTTTATTTCAATACTTTCGATGAATGCCTGCACGCGCGTGCGCATCTGGCCCGCGCCGGCGTTGATGTTGTACGGCCTGTCTACGGAGAGCACCGGGAACCCGTAATCCTCTCTCAGCATGTGCGATCCAAGCATGCGCTCGTAAGCCCAAGGGTCGCAGAACTTCACCTGCTCATAGATTATGCCGTCCGCCTTGTACTCCTTTGCAAGGTCGTTGACGTATTTCTTGCGGCCGTATACCTTCTCCATGTTCATGGTACGCGGGCACTGGCTCGCCATCGTGTAGTGGCGGCAGATCTGCGTAAGAATGTCGTCATCGGAATCCGGATCGATCTCGATCGGGTCTCTGCCCGGGAACGATCCGAAGCAGTATCTGTCGGCGCATACATAAGTGCCGCACTCCTCGATCAGCTTTATCATGCCGATGTCGTCGATCTCCGAGCCGACCACCAGTACGCGGGCGCGCCACTTCTTGCCGTCAGGCTCTCTGGTCTTCAGCTCCTCGAGAGTCTCTCTCAGCTTGTCGATAAGCAGATGCTTCGGAGCCAGATACGTCGCCAGCGTAAGCACGTGGAACTCGTAACCGGTAATGCGCGGATCGTCCTCCTTGCGGAACTCGCCGATCTCGCGGATGAGCCTGCATACCTCGTTGTGCTCCTCGACGGCCTTGAGCATTGCCTCTTCGGAAATGTCGATGCCGTACGCCTTGTGAAGCGGGTCGAGTATGTGATTGCGGCTCTGCAGCTTCAGGAGCTCGACGCCGTTCTCAGTCGACTTCATCGGTATCTCCATGAACTGGTAGAAGAAGTTGTCCTTGCCCTCGTCCATGGTGTGAAGAAGCTCCATGTTTTCGGCGGCACGGTTCATCATTGTGCAGCCGTCCGCAGCGATCAGGCAGTCGGCGAAATTGTAGCCGCCCTCGATCGCTCTCTCCAGCAGGGCCCTGCTCGTTTCGCACAGAAAGCTCGTCATGTAGTACGTAGCAATATCGAGCGAACCGGTATTAGGCGCAAAAAGACGAACCGAGAACGCGTTGCCGAGATTAAGCAGAGGCTCAGGTATGTTCTCGCACGTAAACGCGGCACAAACCATGCCCTCATTCTTGGCCTGTTCAATCAGTTCGTTGTTTGCATTCTGCAGGAGGTTTTCAAAATACAAAAGATGCTTGAGGTCTTTCATATTACTCTCCTCTATTCAATAAATCCCTCTCAATACCGACAAAGGGGCACAAAAGCCCTTTTATCAGTTTCCTCTTGACAAAATATTAACCCCGTTTTAGGGTTCGCCGCAAGGATTTATACGGCGCATATTGTTTTTTTGACACATTAAAGCCGGAGAGATATCGAAACGCGAACACTCCGCAGAAGTTTCAGAAGCACACCGCAGCAGCGCTCCGACTTCGAAACGAACTCCGGAAACTGGAGCTTCGCACGCTTGCAGCGAAGCGTAATTTCCGGAGGCGCCCGGAGGAGCGATGAAGCGGCTTGTGCTTCGGAATTTCGAGGACGTTCGCCTTCGATATCTCTCCGGCTCACTATTTCAATTTTTTAACAAGTTCGTCTATTTGAGCATCTCCGCGAACTTCGCCATGGTGCCCGGTATGTCGATCTGCTGAGGGCATACTGCCGCGCAGGCTCCGCATCCTATGCACGCCGACGGGAGCTTGCTCTCGTCGAGCGCCGCGATAGCCATAGGCGCGATGAATCCGCCCTCGCTGTACGCATGCTCGTTGTAAAGCTCAAGCAGTCTAGGGATATCCAGTTCCATAGGGCACTTCGTTGTGCAGTATCTGCAGGCAGTGCACGGTACCGTACCGGAATTCTTGCCTGTAGTGTCGAAGTGCGCGGCCGTGAGCAGAGTCGCTATATCATCATCGCTGAGCTGCTTCTTTTCGCTGAAGAACTCGATGTTCTGCTTCAGCTGCTCAAAGTTGGACATTCCGGAGAGAATCATCGTAACTCCCGGCACGGACTCAACGAATCCGAATGCCCAGTTTGCCGGCGTATAGTCAGGATTGCTCTTCGCGAGCATCTTCTCTCCGCCGAGGCACGACTTGGCGAGCCTGCCTCCGCGCAGCGGCTCCATTACCCAGATAGGCATGCCGATGTTGTTGAGCTCCTCAACCTTGTCCTTCGCGTTCTGGAATTCGAAGTCCAGGTAGTTCAGCTGGATCTGGCAGAACTCGAGGTGCATGTGGTTCTTCATGAGGAAGCGGTGCATCGTCTCCTGATTTCCGTGGCACGAGAAGCCGAGGTGGCGGATCTTTCCCTCTTTCTTCATTCTGAGCAGGAACTCCGTGAGTCCTGTGCTGTCATCGAGATACTTGTCGATGTTGAGCTCGCAGACGTTGTGGTAAAGATAAAAATCGAAGTAGTCTGTCTTGCACTTCTCGAGCTGCTTGTTGAATATTTCCTCATGCTTTCCGAAGTTTGACAGATCGTAGCCCGGGAACTTGCTCGCCAGATAGTAGTTGCTTCTGTCATATTTCGAAAGAGCCTCGCCGATGGCCGTTTCGCTGTTCCCCGCGTGATAGCCCCATGCGGTATCGAAGTAATTGATGCCGTTGGCCATCGCGTAGTCGACCATCTCCTGCACAGCCTGCTGATCCGGTCTGGAATCATCACCGTCGATGCACGGCAGTCTCATGCAGCCGAGTCCGAGGCCCGAAAGCTTCAGATCCTGAAAATCGTTATAATGCATACTTTCCCTCTTTCCTCAATTTAGCCGTTAACTATTACGTAGTTGTCCATCAGATCCACTTTTGTAAGTGTTCCGTCGAATACTGTGCGGATCCCCATAAGGTCGGTGAAGATGATCTTTCCGCCGTCTACCTTTATATCCGCTACGTTTTTAGCGAGCATGTTGTCGTCGCTTACCTCGTTTTTATAAACTGTCGAAAGGCACATGTTCTGTTTCCTCCTTTATCTGTATCTGCAGAGCCGCATCACGGCCGCTTCAGTACGATCACTTCTTACCGTCATGGAAGCTTGTAAACGCTTCGTTCTCAACTGCAGGCAGTCCGTACTTTTCCTTCGCGTCAGCAATGGCTCTGATCATGAATGTCATGTTGCGGGCAAGGTTTCTCATCACCTGCAGGCCCTCTTTATCTTTAATCACATCTCCGGCCCCAAAGCCGTGCACCTGATTCCAGTACGTGGATGTCGCTATAGGCATGCCGCTGATGCTGAAGTACTTATTGAGAACATCGAAGGATGCCGTGTTTCCTCCTCGCCTTGCGCTTACCACTGCGGCTCCCACCTTCATGTGCATGTCGTACTGCGCGCTGTAGAAGAGCCTGTCGAGGAACGAGATGAGCGTTCCGTTCGGCGAGCCGTAATATACAGGGCTTCCGACGACCAGACCGTCAGCCTGCTCCAGCTTGGCATTCACCTCATTCACTATGTCGTTGAAGACGCAGCCGTTATGAGCGGAGCAGTAGCCGCAGGCCATGCATCCGCGCACGGCTTTGTTGCCTATGTGGATAAGCTCTGTCTCAACGCCCTCTTTCTTAAAGACCTTTATCATCTCTTTGAGAGCTGTTGCCGTGCACTGATCAGCCCTCGGGCTGCCGTTGATTATGATCACCTTAGCCATTCAATTCCTCCCAGTCTATCCTTTCATCCCTGAAAAATGTCTCTCTGTCCTTTTCGCCTATCTGTCTCATTACCCTGCATGGATTGCCGACCGCTACAGAATCCGCGGGGATGTCCCTCGTTACCACACTGCCTGCGCCTATGACGCTGTTGCGGCCTATGGTGACGCCCGGCAGGATTATCACGCCGGCTCCTATCCATGCGCAGTCTTCGATATGGACGTCCTTATTGTACTGATACTCCGGATCGGTCCTGAGCTCCGGAAGAACCGGATGCCCGGCGGTCACCACCGTCACATTTGGGCCGAATTTGACCCAGTCACCGATGTATATGTGCCCGTCGTCCACCAGCGTCAGATTGAAGTTTGCGTAAATATTCGATCCCAGATGGACGTGCCTGCATCCAAAGTTGGCGTTTACGGGACCCTGCAGAAAAACATTGTCTCCGCATTCGGCAAACATCTCCTTCATCAGGCGCTGCCTCTCTTCAACTGATATGACATCTGCTCGGCCATTATATCTTCATCAGCGGGATCATACAGAAGCCCCGCTTCCATTCTTTCTCGTTCTGTCACAATTCATCCCTTTCTTCTGCCTTATCGCCGCAGGAGGCCTGCGTCGGCTGCGCCGCCATACAGGCAAAGCAGCAGGACTCCTATAGCCGCGATCGAGAATCCGTAACCTATTGAGATAAACCAGACGTATTTTTTAAAACCAATCGCGCTTACGATGAGCGCTGCAATCAAAACGTATAGAAACGGCATTTTATATATAATTACTCCCTCAATATTTTCTTATTTGCGTGTAGCCAGGATCACGCGGTCGAGCCCCGCCAGATCGCGGATCACCTGCGTGTCGCGGTAAGACTTCGTCTTGTTCAGCAGCTTCTTTACATCCGCAGCCTGTTCGGCACCTATCTCAAGAGCAAGGAGCCCCTCCGTCTTGAGGTGCATTCCCGCCTGATCTGCGATCACTCTGTAGTAATCGAGTCCGTCCTTGCCGCCATCGAGAGCCATGCGCGGCTCGTGATCCTTAACCTCCACATCAAGAGTGCCGATCACCGCACTCGGTATGTACGGCGGATTGCAGACGATGACATCGTAGTGCTTGTCATCAGGCACTGCGGCAAACATGTCTCCGAGAAGGAATATGCAGCGGCGGTTGACTCCATTAAGGCCGGCGTTGCTCATAGCCGTCTGCAGAGCTGCCTCGGACACATCTGTCATTGTGACGATGGCATCCGGGATCTTTGCGGCTATGCTGACGCCCAGGGCGCCGCTGCCTGTGCAGAGGTCGAGTATCTCAGGCTTCAGCAGACCTTTCTTTTTAACTATGTCAATGACCTTCTCCGCCAGTATCTCAGTATCGAGGCGCGGTATAAGGACAGATGGGTTGACCCTGAACGGCAAGCCCATAAACACCTGCGTGCCCACGATGTACTGCAGAGGCACTCCTCCGATCCTTGCATAGATGCGCTTCTGGTATTCTTCGAAATCGTCGTCGCGCATCAGCTCCTTTGATCTGGTGATGAGCTCGGCAGTTCCCAGCCCCGTCGCGTAAGACATGATCATGCGGGCCTCGTTTTTTCCGTTAGGCAGCATGTTCAGCGCGGCCTTGCCCCAGCTTAAGGCATTCTCATAAGTCTTGATGTCTTTTGTATATCTGCGCGCGAGAGTCCTTGCCTTTGCTTCCATCGCCTCTCTGTCTGCTATGGCTCTGACGAGCGTTCGGCCGTCTGTCTCCTGCGGCGAAACGATAGTGTAGCCGTCGCTGTCGAGACTGTCAAGGAAATCTATGGCGCTTACGATCTCCTCCTCGCTTGCTCCGTTGGCCGGATCCTCAAAGACAGTTCGTTCCTCTATCCTCGTGAAATCGTTTATCGCTTCAGCCACAGCCTTCTTGTTTGCCTCTGTATGTGCTTCGACTTCAGCCGCCCAGGCTTCCGTCTCACGCTCTATCTCTTCCTCTTCAGCCTTCGACCTCACTATATTGCCGTCCTTGTCGACGAATCCCTCAATCTCAGGAACACCTGCATCCACAAGCACCGCCTTGAGAGAGAGCAGGGCAACCTCAAGCTGGGCCCTGTCAGGCTCAGCGGTAGTCAGTCTCTGCAGCTGCAGCCCTGGCCAGCTGAGTATGCGCACCACCTTGCCGTTCGAGCGGCCGGCCCATCTCAGAAGCTCGTAGCTTATGCCGGCTATCACCGGTATGAGAAGGATCCTTGAGAGTATCCTCACCGCCAGATTTGGCCAGCCCAGAAAGCTGAAAAGCAGCAGGCTCACTATGAGTACGAAAACCAGGAAGCTTGTGCCGCACCTCGGATGCAGCGTGTAGAACTCCTCCGCGTTCTCAGGACAGAGCACCCTGTTATTCTCAAAGCAGTGGATCGATTTGTGCTCGGCTCCGTGATACTGGAAGAGCGTTTTTATGTCGTTCATCTTCCGTATCGCTGCGACATACGCCACGAACATCACAATCCTCAGCAGTCCCTCAACCAGGTTGAGCACGAATGCGCTCTGCACCCATTTACTCAGGAAGTTCACTACCCAGGTCGGCAGGATTATGAAGAATATGATGGATATCGCCACCGCGAAGAGCAGGGCAGTCGTCATCATGAAATTCCAGGCCGCTCTATCGCCGAACTTTTTATTGATCCACGTCTCGAGCTTTCCCTGTTCCTCGGCATACTCCTCAGGAGCATATTTCTCAAGGATGTCAGCGGATTCCATCAGCGTGCCCATTCCTCCGACGAGCGAGTTCGCAAATGACACGACGCCCCGTACAAATGGAATCTTCGCGGCGCCGCTCTTCTTCTGTTTCTTCTTTGTCTTAAGATAGAGCTCGCCCGAAGGCAGGCGCATCGCAAGCGCGACCCTGTCAGGGCCCTGCATCATTACACCTTCCATGACAGCCTGTCCGCCGATCGAAGTAGGGCAGGCTTCTTTAATGAAAATTTTACTGTAATCGATTTTTCCCATTTACACTTTTTCTCTTTATATTCAGTAGTATTTATCGGCGCCGGATATGCTTTCGCATCAGCTTCCAGAGATGTGCTTTGCGGCATCAGCTTGCAGATCTGTCGGCGCAAGCGGCCGTAAATGCATATCGCGCCGGCCGAAAGCTGAGCGGAATGCCGCCCTTATGCAGGACTATCGCATAAGATGAGCTGACTGCCTGCGGCCTTAGCAAAAGCTAACGCGTTACGAAGAGCGCCTTGGAACGGCCGCAAGATGTGCTTTACGGCATCAGCTTGCGCCGCCAATACCAATACGTTAGTGCAGCTTCTTAAGCATGAAGTTGACGAAATCCGCGTTGCACTTCGTGCTCGAAAGATTATCGATGATCTCTTCAGTCACATCCATCACGCTGCCCGAGCTCATGGCCCTGCGCAGCATGAACATCACCTGATATTCCTCAGGCGAAAGCAGCAGGTCTTCGCGTCTCGTGCCCGATTTGTAAAGGTCGATGGCAGGGAAGATGCGGCGTTCGCTGAGCTGTCTGTTGAGGTGGAGCTCCATGTTGCCCGTGCCCTTGAATTCCTCATAAATGACATCGTCCATGCGTGATCCGGTCTCGACCAGCGCGGTAGCAAGTATGGTAACGCTGCCGCCTTCCTCGAGATTCCGCGCTGTGCCGAAGAACTTCTTCGGCGGGTGCAGCGCACCCGGGTCGAGACCGCCCGAGAGCGTCCTGCCGGACGACGGCACCTCCATGTTGTAGGCTCTGGCGAGCCTAGTGATCGAATCCAGAAGGATCATTACATCCTTGCCGCATTCCGCGAGCCTCTTCGCGCGCTCTATTACCATCTGCGCCACCTTCACATGATGTTTGGTCTCCTCATCGAAGGTGGAATAAATAACCTCGGAGTGCTTCAGACTCCGCTTCATGTCCGTGACTTCCTCAGGCCTCTCGTCAACGAGCAGCACTATCAGCTCTATGTCAGGATATTTGTCTTCGACCGAAGCAGCGATCTTCTTGAGCAGCACCGTCTTGCCCGCCTTTGGCTGCGCGACTATAAGGCCTCTCTGGCCTCTGCCGATCGGCGCCACCAGATCCATCACTCTCGTCGAAAGGTCGATGCTCGAATTCTCGAGCACTATCTTCTCGTCTGCGAAGACAGGGGTGAGGCTGTCAAAGTGCGGCCGCCTCTTCGCCGTCATAGGATCGAGGCCGTTGACGGTTTTGACAAATAAAAGCGCTCCGAATTTCTCGGTGCCCCTCGGCTTTCTCGCTATGCCGAGTATCTTGTCTCCGGTCCTGAGCCCAAAGCGTCTGATCTGAGTAGGGGATACGTAAATATCCTTGCTCGAAGTCAGGAAGTTGTCGAATCTGAGGAATCCGAATCCGTCATCCGCAAGCTCAAGAATGCCTTCCACATCATACTTGCCTTCGTTTTCCTGGCTTTCCTGAGCCGGAGCATCAGAAACGTCCTGTGCAGATGCTTCCGAGCCTGCCTCACTGTCAGCCGCAGGCATCTCGCCAGAATCTGAAGATCCCGACGCCGCTTCATCCGGAACTGAAGTCCCGGTCGCGGCAGCTTCAGCTGCGGTCTCCGCCGCATCAACTTCAGCAGCCGCCGATACAGGCGATACTTCCGAAGCAGCCTCAGCGGCAGCCACGTCCTTCAGCTCAGCAGCCTTTTCTGCCGCTTCCGCAGCTTCCTTCTGCTTTGTTTTGCCGGCTGTTCTTCTGGTTCTTTTTATTACCTTTGTTTCTTTCGTTTCTTTTGTTTCTTCCATATCTGAGTCCCTATACAAAAAGGAGTTTTATTTTTTTTGCTAAAGATTTTGCCTTGTTTTTTTATATGTTTAGCAATTTGAAATGCTTTCGCCGTGAAAAGGGGTGTTTTTAGGCCAAAAGTTGTGTATTTTTGCGATTTTTGCCCTAAAAACACACAAAAGTCATCCTTCTGAGCCGTTTCTCAGCCTGTTTTGCTAAATATATGAGAAAATACTCCCTCTTTTTTAGCAAATTTTCCAAAAGTCCTTTTGGGGGGCTCATGACAGGCCTCAGCGGCTCCGCCGCATCGGCGCTACAGCTCTTCGTTCGCGCCTACTGTTGTCAGTATCGTCTCCTTGGACTTGTCCACCTGGCTGACTTCGAGCTTGTCCACATCCTCAGGATCGATGCTCTCATTGAGTGCCAGCAGGGTAGGGGACAGATACACGGTCGACAGCTGCTTTCCGTCGATGCTTATTATCGACCTCTCAGTAAAGTTCTCGCCCCTCAGGTAGTAGCGGTCTCCGATCTTTACCAGATCCTTTATGCTTATGCTCTTGTGTCCCATCTTCATGTCGACCGGCTCATAAGGCTCAGAACCGCCGTAGGCGTACTGCCTGCCATAGAGCATGTCATATGCCAGAGCCTCCTGATCGGAAAGATAAGTATCGTCTTCCTCAGGATCGTTCGACTGCTGATAATCGAAGATGATGCCTTCGTGGCTGAGTCCGGCGTCCTCGAGCAGTATCGCTCCGCTCTCATACGAATGGATATCGCGGTCACGCTTAGGGAGCCCGATATTGTCCCAGATCACATAGCGTGTGCTGTACAGATCGTCCTGCTTGTAGTTCTCTTCCTTTACATCGAGAGCCGGAATGTGGTCACCGTAGATTATCATAACGGTCGGCTCACCGCTTTCTTCGATATTGTCTATGAGATCTCCTACGAAAGTATCCATTTCATGGCACTCGTTGAGGTAGTACTCGTATTTCCACTTTGTGACTTCATCGTCAGCCGTGACTTCCGTGTATGGCTTCTTGAAGACCTTCTCCGTCGGATACGCGCCGTGGCCCTCTACAGAAATAACATGCAGAAAATCCCTTTCTTCGGTCGATTCCATTATCTCCATGATCTCGCCGGTGAGGACCCTGTCCTTGCACCAGTTGGTAGGAGTGAAGGAGACGTTGTTCATGTACTCGACCGAAGTGAAGGTGTTGAAGCCAAGGTTCGCGTACACCTCGTTTCTGTTGTAGAAGAGAGCCCTGTGGTCGTGAAGGGCGGCCGTGTTATATCCGTGGGAGCGGGTCACATAGGCCATGCTTTCGAGCACTTTCTTGCGGAGCTTGCCCTTGTACGGATATTCGCCCGGTCCGAAGAACTTGGCGCTGATGCCCGTGAGCACCTCGAATTCCGTGTTGGCTGTTCCGGCGCCGCATGCCGGCACCTCGAAGCTGCCCGATGTGTACTCCTTATAAAGCTTGTTGAATACCGGGGTAGGGTCCCTGGACACCTCTATATTCGCGTAATCCTGCGCAACGGTGAACGACTCCAGCTGCAGAACAATGATGTTCGGATGCTCCGTGCTGTCCTTCTTCTCCTTGAGCAGGGTGTCCGTGCCCTTTTTGGTCTTGTCCTCGAGAAGGCCTGCGATCAGCTCGTCGGAGTAGCCTCTCGGCCTTGAGATCCCGGCGCTTACCGACGTCATGATAAAGCAGTAAGGCATGCCGTAATCCCTGTAGGCGTAGTTGAGGTTTCCGAAGAATGTGCTCACGACGCCCGCTCTTTCGAGAGCGACCGTAGACCCCATGGCAGCAGCAGCCGCTATGAGCACCGTAGCTATGCTCTTTTTATAGTTTATGTTTTTCCACTTTTCGCTCCTGATGAAGACCATCACAATGGCTGCGACGCCAAGCACCAGGGCAATGATGAAGAGTATTATCTGGAGCTTTGAGAAGTAAGTGGTCGCTATGGTGAGACCGTCCGCGAAGTTTGTGAAATCGTAGAGAGTGAAAGGGGTCATCCTGTTCATCAGGATCACGCCGTTGGCAGTGCCCAGTCCGAGCCACACGAGCGACACCATGAACAGTACGAACCTGCGCCGCTTAAAAAGAAGGGCTATGGTGAGTGTCGCGAATATGATGAATGCGTTGAACAGTGCAGTGACCGGATTTGTGAAGATCCAGCGCAGGCCTTCAGCCGGGCCCGTTGTGAGTCTCGCGAATTCCTCAATGTAGATATATATAGCGAGCGCATTAAGCGCCATGAGCCCTACGTATCTGCCCTCATGAAGTTCTGCGTCATAGTATTTAGATTCTCTTCTCGGAAAAATCCTGTAGAATGCCTTGCTGATGAGCGCGCCGGCCTTTTTGAAGAAAGCAGCGGCTGCGGCAAGGAACCTTCGAATCATATCCTGCAAAATTATGCCTCCTGCAAACTGTCGGCCAGCCTCGCAAACTCCTCGAGTGTAAGGCTTTCGGCTCTGCGACCCGGATCG
>CADATR010000094.1 GCA_902790885.1 uncultured Eubacteriales bacterium | reverse complement strand
AAAATGTATAATAATTGGAGAAGATATGTATATCAAAAGAAGTCTTGAAGACAGAGTTAAATATCTTGCGAAACATTTTCCTGTAGTAATGGTTTGCGGGTCTCGGCAGGTTGGTAAAACAACTCTTCTGCGTAAAATTGCTGATGAGAATAAAACTATCAACTATGTCACACTCGATTATCCCAGGATTCGACAGCTTGCTAAAGAAGATCCGGAATTATTTCTTCAGCAATACTCAGCTCCACTCATTATTGATGAGATCCAGTACGCACCTGAGTTGCTTCAATACATTAAAATTAAAGTTGATGAGATTGACGGCAACGGGCAGTACTATCTAACCGGATCACAGATGTTTCACATGATGAATGAGGTCAGTGAATCTTTGGCGGGAAGAGTGGGTGTTCTATCAATGTACTCGTTGTCCAGGGCTGAGATAGAAGGGCGAGATAGCATACCGTTCAATCCTGCAAATATCACAAACATAGAATCCAGTGATACGATCTCAAACATTTTTGACATGATCATAAGAGGCGGGATGCCGCAGATCGTAAGCGATCCCGACCTGTCTTATGAGGACTATTACGGGTCATATATTCAGACTTATATTGAAAGAGATATAAGAGACCTTATTAATGTGAAGGATGAGAACAAGTTTGTAAAATTCATCTCATGCATTGCTGCAAGAACCAGCCAGGAAGTCAACCTTTCAGATGTATCCAAAGATGTAGAAGTAGACAGAAAGACTGTTGAAAAATGGCTTTCTGTACTCGTCTCGTCCGGAATCGTGGTCCTGCTTCATCCATATTCAGGCAACACAATAAAGAGAATCGTCAAACGCCCGAAGCTTTATTTTATGGATACTGGACTGGCTTGCTATTTAAGTATGTGGAATAATGCCAGAGCCTTGGAATTGTCAGCAATGGCGGGCTCGATGTTCGAAAATTATGTGATATCTGAAATTATTAAGGGCTATGCAAATAACGGTATAAGTATACGAAGCCGGCTGGCATATTACAGGGACAATAATGGAAAAGAGATAGACTTACTTATTCTTGATAATGGAAAAATATATCCTGTGGAAATCAAGAAAAGCGCGGATCCTGGAAAGAGCTCGATAAAAAACTTTTCTGTTCTTTCAAGTCTGTCTGAGGAAACCGGTGAAGGCGCAGTTTTGTGCATGTCAAACATGACTATTCCTATAGACAGCATGAACAAAATCATTCCAATAAAGGCAATATAGCGCAACTAGCTAAAATCTCATTCTGAATAGAATAGGTTTAGACGGAGCTCATTCTATGTTAAAATATCAGTGAACGAAAGCGATGAGAATAATATAGATAAACGAAATGCTTTTGTTCAAAGAAAGGAATGAAAGGAGCAACAAATGAGTGAAAAGATCAAAGTAGGAATCAACGGCTTTGGCCGTATAGCACGTATCATAATCCGCAGTCTTGAGATGAGGGATACAGATATAGAGGTCGTAGCTGTAAACCTGCATAATGCCGATCATAAAAGAATGGCTTACCAGGTAGAGTATGACTCGGTATTCGGCCGTTTCATGGGAGATGTCGAAGCAACAGACGATGGCATCCGCATCAACGGCAAGGATATCCACGTATTCTCCGAGGACGATCCTGCGGATATCAACTGGGCAAAATATGGCGCAGATTACGTGATAGAGTCCACGGGCAAGTTCCTTACAAAGATGGCCGCTTCCCGCCATTTCCTCGGCGGCGCAAAGAGGGTCATTCTGACAGCTCCGGCCAAATCCGATGATATCCCAACGTTTGTAATAGGCGTCAACCATGAGGAGTACGATCCGGCTACGATGACTATCGTGTCAAATGCCAGCTGTACAACTAACTGCCTGGCTCCATTGACTAAGGTCATCCATGAAGCTTTCGGAATCGAAAAAGCTCTTATGTCCACCATACATGCTTCCACATCGAAGCAGAAGCCTGTAGACTCCAACGGAGGACGTGACTGGAGAACAGGTCGTTCCGTATTCAACAACATAATCCCGTCTACGACTGGCGCTGCGAAGGCTGTCGGAAAGGTTATACCTGAGCTTAACGGCAAGATGACCGGCATGAGCTTCCGCGTTCCATGTAATGACGTCTCGGTAGTCGACCTTACAGCGCAGCTCAAGAAAAAGACAACTTACAAAGAGATCTGCGATGTTATCAAGGCAGCTTCAGAAGGCCCAATGAAAGGCATCATCGAATACAACAACGATGAGCTGGTATCATCAGATCTTCGCGGGAATTTCAACACTTGCATCTTTGATGAGAAGGCCGGCATCATGCTCGATGACAGCTTCGTAAAACTCATCGCGTGGTATGACAACGAGTGGGGCTATTCCAACAAAGTAATCGACCTGGTAGAGCACGTGGCCAAGACTGATGCGGCAGTGCTTGCCTCTGGAAAGGACATCAAGACACCTCTCGCGTCAGAAGAAGCAAAAGAAGAGGCAGCCAGCAAGAAGGCATAGCGGTATGTCGTCTTGACGGAGAATATTGATTTCAGTATTGGGAAGGAGATATTTGCAAAAATGAAAAAGTATTTTACTCTGATCGTAGTCACAGTATTTGCGATGGCGATGTTCATGACTTCGTGCCAATCGTCGGATTTCGGGATCGTAAACAATGATGATAATTCCTTGTCTATCACCGCTGAGAACGCCGGCGATGATATGAGCAGCACTTCCGGCAACCTCGAAGTGACCGATGAGGATGAAATAGTCGTTACGCCTGCTCTCGAAAGCGGCGAAATAACGATCGAATTCCTCGACGCTTCCGGTCTTGATGATCCGGAAGAAGTCCCTGATGTCGATAGCCTCGAGGCTATGGCGACTGTCACAGTTTCCGGAAATGAGGAGACGGTCGTAGGAGTCAAAGCGGGCTCGTATTTGGTAAGAGCTACAGGTGGCGATAAGGCTACCGGTACTGTAGATGTCAAAGTGCGCACTGCAGGCCTCAAAGAGGGCTGGACTAAGGCTGCTTCGACGGATGAAGCAGGCGAGAAGGCCGGCGTTGGGCTCTTCCTGGTAGATCCTCAGGGAACAAGCCTTGGCCCTGTGACCAATGCTGATTACAGCTATACAGAGGGCGCTGCAGAGGCACACTACGGTATCGCAGCTGTAGAACTGTTTGTGCGCAAGGGTCTTAACAGCACATACAACGGAGACGTATCCCTCGATGATAATAAGTATGCCAACGAGTGGACGCAGACCGTTGCGGGCAAGGAAGTAAAGTGCTTCGGCAACCGTGAAGGCGAAGCCACTAAGACAATCTGGACTGACGGAGACTACGACTACGCTATTCTTGCTTACGGCGCAGGCGGAGATACCGATTATGGCCTTAGCGCAGACGACCTCGCTACAGTGATCGCGGATATCCAGTAGTTGATCAGAAGATATACATGTCATTTAAGCCTTGCTTTTGCAAGGCTTTTAGAATGCCTCAAATTGGCACAGATCCGCGAATCTGTGAATCTTAAAAAAAGCATATCTGTGGTACAATATTAGCATAGCAAAACTAAATAACAGTTCTTTGAGCAAAAGTGCCTAAACGACTTAGTGGACCGCATGGCGCTGCGCCGAGGATTAAGGTCCTCCGGGGCTGGCGGGGAAACCTTCCAACCTACCATTACTTGTAAAAAAGAGCATGAAATTTTGACACTGCATGATCATTATTTCGTGCAGTGTCTTTTTCTGTATGTGCTGAAGATACAGGCTATACGATAAAAACTGTGAAGGGGTCACTAGCGATCGATATGACAGATAAACAGGATATCAATAACGATATGGACATCGGAACTGAACAGCCGGTGATGCTTGAGGAAGCTGTGTCCATTCTGTTGAGCAGAGCTGAGAAGATAAGCGATACGGAGGAAGTCGCTCTCAGATATGCAGCCGGAAGGGTGCTTGCCGAGGACGTTTGCGCCACACGCGATCAGCCTCCTTTCGACAGGTCGCCTCTTGATGGCTATGCCGTGAGGGCTGAAGACACTAAAGGGGCATCGCACGAAAGCCCAGTTGCCCTGAAGGTGATCACTGAGGTAGATGCCGGGGTTTATTACAGCGGTATGGTGAACGCGGGTGAAGCGGTCAGGATAATGACCGGTGCTCCTATCCCTGCCGAAACAGACACTGTGATCGGACAGGAGGATACGGACTACGGCGAAGAAACGGTCATGATCTATGAGGAGATGAGGCCTCATCAGAATTACTGCTATCAGGGCGAGGACTACAAGAAAGGTGATGTGCTTCTGGCAAGCGGCGATCATATAGGGCCGGCAGAAGCAGGGATCATCGCAAGCACCGGCAAGCAGACTGTTAAGGTATACCGCAGGCCGCGAGTGCTGCTGATATCGACCGGGGATGAAGTGGTGATGCCAGGGGAAGAACTCGGCGAAGGCAGGATCTACGATTCAAACTTGTTCACGATCGACTCCCAGCTCAGAGAATGGGGCGTAGATGTTGTGGACATGCTTCATTCTGCAGACGATGCTAAGCACTTGGCAGCGGTCATCGAAGATAAACTCGCAAGTGCGGACGTGGTAGTGACTACGGGTGGCGTCTCTGTCGGAAAAAAGGACATTATGCACGTTGTATTTAGGCTGCTTGGGGCTGAAAGGCTGTTCTGGGGTGTCAGGATCAAGCCGGGGATGGCGATGCTCGCCGGAACCTGCAATGGCAAATACATACTGGCGCTATCAGGTAATCCATATGCGGCATTTGCCAATCTACACATGGTAGTAAGGCCAGTTCTTGACGCTCTTAACGGTAACGATTATCTCAGTATGCAGCGTTTCGAAGCGGTACTTATGGATGACTACGGAAAGAGCAGCCCTACAAGGAGATTCATCAGGGCTTATGTGAACGACGGCAAGGCATATATCGAAGGACATACCGGCGGCAACGGAGACATCTATTCCGGTCATAATGCGAACGCGATGCTGGATATCCCTGCGGAGTCTGGAAGGCTGGCTGCTGGGGATAAGGTAGAAGTGATCCTTTTGTGACACTGAAAGGGGACTGAAATGCAGAAAGTAGTGGCAGTCTGCGGAGTCAAGAATTCCGGCAAGACTACTTTGCTCACCAAACTCGTGAGCGCATATTCATCGAAGGGCCTAAAGGTGGCGGTGATCAAGCATGACGGACATGATTTTGCATGCGACATACCGGGGACAGATACATTCAGATTCACGGAGAGCGGCGCATATGGAACGGCATATTTTTCGGATAAGCGGATGTTCATCCACCGCGTTGGTACAGGAGAGACTGAGCGCGAACTTCTTGGATGTTTTCCCGAGGCGGACATCATATTCATAGAAGGCCGCAAAGACAGCGAATACAGAAAGATAGAGGTCATACGTAGCGGAATATCCGATATTCCGGCTTCAAATCCGAAAGGAAGGTTCCTGATCGTAACGGATCTTCCCGCTGAGCACTTCGATGAGAAGACAGCAAATATAGACGATATCCCTGCGATCATGAAAAGTATTGATGAGGTAGAAGCATAATGAAGCTTATTAAGACTGAAGATGCGGTGGGGCAGGTGCTCTGCCACGATATAACACAGATAATCAAGGGCGTGACAAAGGATGCAGTATTCCGCAAAGGTCACATAATAACCGAGGAGGACATCCCTGTGCTCCTCTCTGTCGGCAAGGACAATATCTACATCTGGGAAAACGACGAGACCATGATGCATGAAAATGACGCGGCGGAGGTGCTGTGCGCCATTTGCAAGGGCGAAAACATGAGCCGCGGAGAAGTCAAGGAAGGTAAGATCGAGCTTGCTGCCGAGTGTGACGGAGTCCTTAAGATAGACAGAGATAAACTCAAGGCCGTCAACTCATACGGACAGATGATGATCGCGACCCGGCACGGAGATTTTCCGGTGAAAAAGGGAGATAAGCTTGCCGGCACGAGGATAATACCTCTTGTGATCGAGAAGGAAAAGATGGAGGCAGTCAAGGAGATTTGCGGCTCGCAGCCTATCATGAACGTAGTGCCATACAGACCGCACAAAGTCGGTATAGTAACGACGGGAAACGAAGTGTTCTACGGCCGCATACAGGATACATTCACACCTGTCGTCAAGGAGAAGGTAGAGTCGTACGGAGCAGAGGTGATCGACCACAAGCTCAGCAACGACGATAACGCTAACATCGAGAGCTGCATCAGAGAGCTGCTCGACGAGGGCTGCGACATGATACTTTGCACCGGCGGAATGAGCGTTGATCCCGATGATAAAACGCCGCTCGCGATCCGCAATGTCTGTGGAAGCGTAGTAACATATGGCGCTCCTGTGCTTCCCGGAGCAATGTTCCTGCTGGCGTATTACGGGGAAGACAATATCCCTGTAATGGGGCTTCCGGGATGCGTGATGTACGCGAAGAGGACAATATTCGACCTCGTGCTGCCGAGGATCATGACGGGCGAGATGCTTGAAAAAGATGATTTTGACAGGATCGGTGAAGGCGGGCTCTGCCTTAACTGCGATGTGTGCACATTCCCTAATTGCGGATTCGGAAAGTAACATAGGGGCTCTTTTCAGACGAGATGAAAGACAGATACGGAAGAACAATAGAATACATGCGCA
Source organism: uncultured Eubacteriales bacterium (assembly GCA_902790885.1). The sequence goes on along the minus strand of CADATR010000094.1, from coordinate 128 downwards.
TTTCCATCACCGACAGATGCAACATGCGCTGCAGATACTGTATGCCGGATGGTATCGAAAAGGTGCCGATGGACAGGATACTCAGCTATGAGGAGATCTTGCGCATCGCGGAAGCTGCGGTGGGCCTT
>CADATR010000093.1 GCA_902790885.1 uncultured Eubacteriales bacterium | reverse complement strand
GAGTATATTCAGATACTGAAAGAGGAGCTTCTGCCGGCGATGGGCTGCACAGAGCCGATAGCCATCGCCTATGCCGCGGCTAAGGCCGCCGAAGTGCTCGGCACCAGGCCTGAGCACCTTGTGGTCGAAGTCAGCGGCAACATAATCAAAAACGTCAAAAGCGTAGTGGTGCCTCACACCGGCGGCCTAAGGGGGATCCCTGCAGCCGCGGCAGCCGGCGCCGCCGCCGGCGACGCCGGGGCAGAGCTCGAAGTCATCTCAAACGTTACCCCTGAGCAGATAGAGGAAATCGCGGAATTCCTCAGAGATACTCCGATCGAGGTAAGGCATGTCGACAACGGCCACATCTTCGATATAGGAGTGACCGCATCAAAAGGGGACGACTCGGCATACGTAAGGATAACGGATTATCATACGAATATCGTAACGGTCCGCCTGAATGACAGCATTCTGTTCCACAAGGAACTGGATGTGCCGACAGAAAGCGGCCTCACCGACAGGAGCTGCCTGACCATCGAAGGCATAGTCGAATTTGCGGATATCGTCGATGTCGAAGAGGTCCGCGAAACAATTGAAAGGCAGATCCGCTATAACATGGCGATCGCTGAGGAGGGCCTTGCCGGTGACTACGGAGCCAATATAGGCAGCACCATGATGCTTGGCCATGAGTACGATCTCAAATACGTGATGAGATCGTATGCCGCCGCAGCGAGCGACGCGCGTATGAACGGCTGCGAACTTCCTGTCGTGATCAACTCCGGAAGCGGTAACCAGGGCATCACGACCAGCGTCCCGGTCATCGTCTACGCAAGAGCCAACAACAAGTCAAAGGAGGAACTCCTTCGCGCTCTTTGCGTATCCAACCTGGTCACAACTCACCTCAAGACCGGCATCGGAAGGCTTTCCGCCTATTGCGGAGCTGTCAGCGCAGGCTGCGGAGCCGGAGCAGGGATCGCTTATCTGCAGGGGCTCGGCATCGACGGCGTAGCTCACACTGTCGTAAATGCGCTTGCTGTCAATTCGGGGATCGTCTGCGACGGAGCCAAGGCGAGCTGCGCCGCCAAGATCTCGGTGGCTGTTGAGGCTGGCCTCATGGGGCTGTCGATGTACAAAAAGGGCAATGAGTTCTTCGGCGGCGATGGCCTTGTGAAAAATGGCGTAGAAAGCACGATAGACACGGTCGGCCGCCTGGCAAGATTCGGAATGAAAGAGACCGATGAAGAGATCATCCGTCTCATGCTCGAAGATTAGAAAGGCTTAAAATGAAACAGATGAACCTCAAGACAGCTGCAAAAACATTGTTCCTGACCGTCATCACTTTCGGCATCTACGGCGCATTCTGGATCATGAAAAACCTGTACGAAGAACCGAATATCCATGCTGATGAGGGAGAAAAAGAGACGGCCTTCGCGCAGAGAGCGGTCACGTCAGCATTTCTCTCAAGACACGACTTTCATTAGCCAATGTGTTAGAATATAAACGTAATAATTATGACTCGTCAAAGAAAGGAGACTAGCTATGCCAATTCCTACTCCTCATATAAATGCTAAAGCAGGCGATTTCGCCGAGACAGTACTGATGCCGGGCGACCCGCTTCGCAGCAAATTCATCGCTGAGACTTTCCTTGAGAATCCCGTGCTCGTCAATAATGTCCGCGGAGTGCAGGGCTATACCGGCACATACAAAGGCAAGAGAGTATCGGTAATGGCTTCCGGTATGGGCCAGCCTGCGATCGGCATCTACTCGTACGAACTTTTCGCGTTCTACGATGTAAAGAACATCATCAGGATCGGCTCCTGCGGATCAATCGACCCTGAACTCCATGTTCGTGACATCATCATCGCTCAGGGCGCATGCACAAACGGAAATTACGCTGCCCAGTATAATCTGCCTGGCACTTACGCACCTATCGCATCCTTCGAACTGCTTGAGAAAGCCGTTGCCGCGACAAGGGCGGCCGGCGTCAGATTCAAGGTGGGCAACATCTTCTCGTCGGATATGTTCTATGATGACGCTGCATCCGCAATGGCATGGTCTAAGATGGGAGTTCTCGGAGTCGAAATGGAATCCGCGGCGCTTTACTGCAATGCGGCCAGACTCGGCAAGAACGGTCTCTGCATCTGCACCGTTTCAGACTCCTTCAACTATCCTGAAGAGAACACGACAGCTGAGGAGCGCCAGACATCCTTCACAAAGATGATGGAGATCGCCCTCGAGATCGCATAACGATGCGCCGGCGCAGCTTTTAAGTATAGGAATCGTTTCTGATTCGTGAATAAGTAATAAGAATAAGCAATACGATAAAGCAGGCATCTTCCGAATATAGGAATCGTTTCTGATTCGCGAATAAGAAATAAGATAAAGCAGGCATCTTCCGAAAGTGAGGGTGCCTATTTTGTGTGAGTAAGTTTCCGGGAAAACCGCAAAAAGGAGTTTTTCGGAAACTTCTACATGAGGTGTCTGATTTCGGCATTTCATGTAGACAAAAACGCTGTTTTCAAAATATGCATCCCTATACATCAGCGATTTCAAGGCCAAATCCACAGAACAGGTATGTTTTAGGCTCAGATGGCGACGGGATTAGCATGATTTATTGCATGTATAAGCGTTTGGCGCCTTTTAGAAGTATTTTGCGTAAAATAGTCCGGCTCCTTGTCTACATGGAATGGTAATATTGGGGCACTCATGTAGAAGGTTTGAAAAAAGTCCTTTTTCGCCGGCGGGCAGCAAGGCGAAAAGGCTAATAATTATTCAAGTCCATGCATATATGCATGCTTTACTGAATACAAATGATTCCGGGCAGCAGTTTACCGGCTGAAGGCATTTTTTCATCGTTAAGGAAAGGTGAATGAGTGCTGACAACCGAATAATAGAAAGGAGCGGTGACTGAGTGCTGACAGCCGAATAATAGAAAGGAGCGGGATGGGCGTATGTACTATAAAGAACAGCTGATTTCATTAAGGAACGGTCTGAGTGACCGTCTGACTGATCTGAACGACGAACTGAAGAGTCTTCCTGAAGGCAGTCTTTATGTTTATCAGAAAAACGGCAGGTACCATTATTGCCAAAGGTTCCCAAAAGGAGGCAATCGCAAAAAGGAACACAGGATCGCTGTTACAAATGACAGCGACACCGTGCTGGCTCTGGTGCGTAAAAGATTTGTAGAGATCGCGGTAAAGAATATACAGAACGATATTCTGGAGCTTGACAGAGTTATTGTGAATTACAGCCCTGTAAGCGAGCAGCATGTGATGCGGTCCTTTTGCGAGAAATATCCGGAACTGGAAAAGGGAATCTATTACGGCGGGAGTGATCCTGAGCTGTGGACAGCCAGCTATGTTCAGCCTGCTTTTTATGAAGAGGGTTATAAATCCATATCTGCAAAAGGCGAAAACCTGCGATCGGGAGGTGAGATGTATATCACCTCGAGGCTCGATCATTTCGGGATACCATATAGATATGAAGACGACACAGGGATCCCGGATCTTAGCTACGCACCGGACCTCAAGATACTGAGACCCCGTGACCGTAAAATCATTTACTGGGAACACTTCGGGAAAGTTAATGACTACGCTTATGTACTGGATAACATTGGGAAGATCAAAGATTATATCAGCTATGGGATCAAGCCCTGGGATAATCTCATAATGACATTCAATAATGAAAAGGGCGGATATGACGGAAAGCTTATCGATGCATTGATCGAATGCTGTCTGCTGTAGACCGGGATCGCTTCGGAGGCAGGCGAAATACACTACGGGATGGCCGCCTGAGAAAGGAAAGCGCTTCTGCCGGTGAGAATACGGGCAAACGGGTTGAAAAAACAAAGCTTTTTGGTGACATGCCCGTACCTCTGTGATATAATCGACAAGCTGGGGCAATGCGCCGGCATACTATTAATATGCAAAACGCGCGGCAGCAGAAGGCCGCGCCAGAGAGAGAAATATGAAAGATATTGAGATCAGGGAATTATTCAGAAACACAGAAGAGTACGCAGGCAAAGAGGTAATGATCTACGGCTGGGTGAGGGGAAACAGAAGCTCCAACCAGTTCGGATTCCTTTCGGTAAATGACGGCACGTTCTTCACACCGGTGCAGGTCGTCTATGAGGCAGATAAGCTCGCCAACTTCAGCGAAGTGGCGAAGTACCGCCTGAGCGCTGGCGTAAGGGTGAAGGGCACACTGGTGCTCACGCCTGAGGCAAAGCAGCCGTTTGAGATCAAGGCTGACGAGATCGCGCTCGAGGCCGATTCGGATGCCGACTATCCTCTGCAGAAGAAGCGCCACAGCATGGAGTTCCTCAGGGAGATCGCTCACCTCAGACCGCGCAGCAACACATTCTCCGCGGTATTCAGAGTAAGGAGCGTCGCGGCTTACGCGATCCACAAATTCTTCCAGGAGAAGAACTTCATCTATGTGCACTCGCCTGAGATCACATGCAGCGACGCGGAAGGCGCCGGCGAGATGTTCCAGGTGACCACGCTCGACCTCGACAACCTGCCGAGAGATGCAGAGGGCAACATCGACTACAGCAAGGACTTCTTCGGCAAAAAGTCCAACCTGACTGTGTCGGGCCAGCTTGAGGGCGAGATCATGGCGCTTGCGTTCCGCAACATCTACACCTTCGGGCCTACGTTCAGAGCCGAGAACTCCAACACCGCAAGGCATGCTTCTGAGTTCTGGATGATGGAGCCTGAGATGGCGTTCTGCGATATCAACGGCAACATGGACATGGCCGAAGAGATGATCAAGTACATCATCAGCTACGTGCTGGAGCACTGCCCGGAGGAGATGAAATTCTTCAACAGCTTCATCGACAAGGGCCTGCTGGAGAGACTCGATCACATCGTGAACTCGGATTTCGTACGCATCACATATACAGAAGCGGTAGACATCCTTCAGAAGTCGGGCAAGAAGTTCGAGTATCCGGTAGAGTGGGGCCTCGAGCTGCAGACAGAGCACGAGCGTTACCTGACAGAAGAGGTCTTCAAAAAGCCGATGTTCGTCATCAACTATCCAAAGGACTGCAAGGCCTTCTACATGAGGCTCAACGATGACGGCAAAACGGTCGCAGCGATGGACATGCTGGTGCCGGGAGTCGGCGAGATCATCGGCGGAAGCCAGAGAGAAGAGCGCTACGAAGTGCTGCTTGACAGGATCCACGAGATGGGACTCGACGAGAGCGCGTACGACTGGTACCTCGATCTCCGCAAATACGGCGGCGTATTCCATTCGGGATACGGACTCGGCTTTGACCGCATCCTCATGTACCTCACGGGCATGAGCAACATCAGAGACGTTCAGATGTTCCCGCGCACACCAGGTAATGCCGAATTTTAATTAATCAGTCAGCGGCAGGCAGGGGAGCCGCGCCGCATAATCAGAAAGATATAAAAGAAAACGATATAAAAAACATTTCAGGAGGAACACATGAAAGGCTATTCAAGCGATAAGATCCGCAACATCGTACTGCTCGGACACGGCAGCACAGGCAAAACCACCTTCCTTGAAGCAGGCCTGCTGAACACAAAGGTAATCAGCAGACTGGGCAAGGTCGAGTCGGGCAACACAGTATCCGACTATGAAAAGATGGAGATCGAAAAGGGATACACCATCAACCAGACACTCGTTCCTGTAGAGTACAAGGGAACAAAGCTCAACTTCATCGATACTCCGGGATTCTTCGATTTCGCCGGAGAGGCAAGAGCGGCTCTTTCGACAGGCGCTACAGCGATCATCATGGTAGACGCTTCCTCCGGAATCCAGGTAGGAACAGAAAAGGCCTGGGATCTCGTAAAGGAATACAACTCGCCGACATTCTTCGTGATCAACAAGATCGACAAGGACAACGTTGAGCTCGATTCAGTCATCGCTGCCATCCAGGACAAGTTCGGAAGCGCATGCGTCACACTCGACGACAAGGACGCTCTCGACGAGGCAGTAGCTGCTGCTGACGAGGAACTCATGGAGAAGTTCTTCGAGGGAGAGGCTTTCACAGACGAGGAGTTCGCTCATGGTCTGGCAACAGGTATCCACAACGGAGACATCATGCCGATCCTCACAATGAGCGCTCTTACAGGCGAAGGCGTAGACGAAGTTCTCGACTCGCTCTGCAAGTACGTTCCGAAGCCGGCTACAGTCGTTACAGAAGCTAAGGACGCTGACGGCAATGACATCGAGATCGCATGCGATCCTGCAGGAGACCTCGTTCTCTACATCTTCAAGACACTCGCTGATCCGTTCCTCGGAAAGATCTCATACGCAAAGGTCGTATCGGGCACACTCAAGTCCGGTGCTGACGTTTACAACCCGCGTTCAGAGAAGTCAGAGAAGCTCGGTTCGGTCTTCTTCGTAAGAGGCAAGTCCCAGGAGATGACAGATACAGTAGTCGCCGGCGACCTGGTAGCTCTCGGAAAGCTCCAGAACACAAAGACAGGCGATACACTCTGCGCTAAGAACAAGCAGGTTTCCGTAAAGCCGGCTGCATTCCCTACACCTTGCTACTTCGTAGCTGTAGAGGCTGCAGACAAGAACGAAGACGAGAAGATGGCTCAGGGCCTCGCAAGACTCATGGAAGAGGATCCTACATTCGTTCTCGAGAGAAACGCTGAGACACATCAGACACTGCTCGGCGGACAGGGCGACATCCAGCTCGGAATCATCCAGGCTAAGCTGAAGGACAGATACGGCGTAAGCGTAAATGTTGTTCCTCAGAAGATCGCTTACAGAGAGACCATCAAGGGCAACTCCGATGTTCAGGGTAAGCA
>CADATR010000092.1:13386-16203 GCA_902790885.1 uncultured Eubacteriales bacterium | reverse complement strand
ACGGCGACGGCGAGGTCGGCGGCCTCGAACATGGGCAGATCGTTCCGGTTGTCGCCGAACGCCACGACCCGGCCGCATCCGGTGTGACGGCGCAGGAATTCCACCGCGTGCCGCTTCGACGCCGTTTCGGGGAACACCTGCGGCATGGTTTTCTCGTAAGCATCAGGTATGGTGCGGTCAGAGTAGAAGAAATATCTTTCCTGAGCGGTCTTATCCCCGGCGCGGGCTGCCCTGGCCCACTCATGCTCATCGCTCGTATGATTCATTACGAAATCAAGGCAGATGCGTATGCCTCTTTTGTGACAGTCCCCGGCCAGCTTTTCGAGGTCTTTCATCGTTCCGAGATCGGGCCTTACCTTGCGGAAATCGCTGACCGCGTACCCTCCGTCACTTCTGCTCTCATCCTTTGATGTATCCAGAAGCGGCATGAGATGCACGTATTTTACGCCGCACTCCTTAAAATATCCAAGTTTATGGCGCACGCCTTCCAGATCGCCGGCAAAATTCTCAACATAGAGCATCATGCCCATCATCCGGTTGGACCTGTGCATGTCCGGATTGCTCTCACGCCTCTTGTCAACGTCCCTGAGAGTACGCTTGCGCTCCCTGAAACTCCTGCGAAGCATTTTCAGAAAATAGTCGAATGCCTCTTCATCATCATACAGCTCCATGTAGAGCCACTTCAGCTCGTCATAATACTTAGCGAGCCTTGTATCAAAGGTGTCCCTTGCTGAACCCGCCGTTACTTTATCCGTCATCATTCTACCCCGTGTGATCTTTGTATTTTATAAGAAGTTAAGTCCATAATGGCGCTTCCGTCAGCAGAGAAGGATATACCCTCCGCCTCCAAAGGAGTGTAGTAAGTCAGCGAGAGCACCTGCTCACCGCCGTTTACGAATATCTCCGCGCTCCATTTGTCGATAAGTATCCTCAGACTGAGCCTGCCCTCGTTGTATGCGACTCTCGAGCTCCTTCTGGCGGTGATGCGGCTGCACTGACCGCTTCTGCTTCTGTCGATGGTGATAAGCGACCTGCCCGGTCTGTAGCTGAGCCTGATCGAATGCTCCTCATCCTTGGCGAATTCCATCGAGAACTCCCTGTAAAGGGCTGCGCCCTCTTCACGAGGAGCTATCTCCAGGTTGATCTCGAGCGATCTTCCCGACAGCCCGGCAAAGCCGCGCTCTTCGTTCTCAAGCTTTACGCCGTTGTACTCCAGTTTGTCCCTTCTGTAATCCCTGAGCTCGCGCACCGGCCACTGGCAGAGCCTGCCGTCTCTGTAATGGAGCTCCCTTGGGATCGTCATCTGCCCGAATATGCGGGTGCCCGCCTCAGGTCCGTGTATGTATCCGTCAGGATAGTCCATAGGAACGGCATAGAGAAGACCCGGTCTTGCAAGGCCGTCCTGAGCGTTCGCGAAATTTCCGTTCTTCGGATCCTGCATCCAGCCTATCATGACAGTCCTTCCGTCAGGAGTTTTCATCACCTGAGGCGCATAGAAGTCGAGGCCGAGATCTACCGGCTCGTAGCCGTCGTCAGGCGTGAAGCTGCTGCTCTCCTCATCGTAGGAGCCGGCTATGCAGCATACGTTGCTGCCCTGCGGGAATCTGACGGAGCCCATGGCCTCATCGGCCTCAGCCTCCATGTCCATCGGGCTGGCGATAAGTATCTGCTTGCCGTCAAGCTCAAAGAAATTAGGGCATTCCCACATGACGCCTATCCTGCGGTGATCCTTGAAAAGCTCTTTATCATATTCCCAGGTGAAGCCGTCCCTGCTTTTGTAAACAATGAGCAGTGTGCCTTCTTTTGAATGGTAATTTCCGTCCTCACCTATTTCACCTGTTCTGCCGGCAGCAGCGACCGACTTGTATGTGCCGTCCGGAAGGCGCCAGATGTACGGATCCCTGAATTCGTATGGGTCGCAGTCCTCCGGGAGGTCGCCGGCTCCGATAACCGGATTGCCTTCGTATTTCACGTACTCCGTGCTTCCGTCAGCCTGAGTCTCCGATACCGCTACGCACTGTGTCTGCAGCCATCTGCCCTTTTTCAGAGGATCCTCTTCATTGCTTCCGCAGCCTGTGTACATAAGAAGCTGTCTTCCGTCTTCAAGAGTGATCGCTGTGCCCGAGAAGCATCCCGATCCGTCATAGTCTGTATCGGGCGCCATGGCGCATGGTTTGTATTCCCAGTTTATCAGGTCACTGCTCACCGCGTGACCCCAATGCATAGGGCCCCAGTATGAGCTGAACGGATGGTTCTGATAGAAAAGATGATACCGGCCGCGGTAGAACGAGAATCCGTTAGGATCGTTGAGCCAGCCCGTGTACGGAGAAAAGTGATATTCAGGGCGCTCCTCTTTTGTTATAAGAGCAGACTCCTGTTTCTCAAAATCCCTCACCTGTCTTAATGTTTCGCTTATCACTGTGTTTTCTCCTTGATTCTGCGTATATCTATCTGTCTTGCCGGGTAATCACCTGTCAGCTGCGTGAAGGTGTATCCGTTCTGCATAAGGGTCCGTCCGCGGCATTCGAATTCCCCGCCGACCGAATAAACGGCATCCGGATCAAGGCCCTTGAGCTTTACATGTATCAGAGTATAGTTTGCCTGAGGGTCGGTCACGACTGCGCTGAGTATGCAGCGGCTCCTGTCGCTGCTTACATTCTCCCAGCAGTAATACCTGCTGTTTTCCGAAGGATCGCTCAGCCTGTACATGTCGCCGCCGTGTACCACAGGCTCTATGTCTTTATATCGTTCTATCTGCTTTTTTATCTCTTCGCACTCTTCTTCCGTGAGCTTCGAAAGATCGAGCTCGTAGCCGAA
>CADATR010000092.1:0-13360 GCA_902790885.1 uncultured Eubacteriales bacterium | reverse complement strand
CTCACATGCGCTCCCATGGACGATGCCGGATATCCGAATGAGGTGCCGTACTGGATCGCCAGCCTGGCCACCGGATCGGTGTTATCGGAGCACCATATCTGAGGAGAGTACTGCAGCATCCCGGCATCGAAGCGTCCGCCGCCGCCCGCGCATCCCTCAAAAAGCACATCAGGGAATTCCTTCGTCAGCCTGTCATAAAGCCTGTAGAGGCTCAGGTAATAGCGGTGAGGCACCTCGCCCTGCCTCGCGGATGGCGTCGAGTGCGAGTATACATCAGATATAGGGCGATTGAAATCCCATTTTATATAATCTATGTCATTATCTCTGAGCAGCCCCGATATGGTGCTGTAGAGGTATTCATGGACTTCCTCGTTCGAGAGATCGAGCACAAGCTGATTGCGGGCCATCATAGGCGCGCGCCCCGGTGCCGTAAGAGCCCATTCAGGGTGAGCCCTGAAAAGATCGGAGTCCTCGCTCACCATCTCGGGCTCTATCCAGAGGCCGAATCTGAGCCCCATGGCCTTTACTTTTGATATCAGGCTGCCTAGCCCTCCCGGAAGCTTTTCAGTGTCTGTCACCCAGTCACCGAGCCCCGCGTTGTCATCATTTCTGTTTCTGAACCAGCCGTCATCGAGCACAAACATCTCGATGCCGAGATCCTTCGCTTTTGCTGCTATCTGAAGCAGCTTTTCTTCTGTGAAATCGAAGTAAGTAGCCTCCCAGTTGTTTATCAGAACCGGTCTGTGGCTCAGCTTATATTTTCCGCGCACAACATTGTTGCGTATGGCGCGGTGATATATGTGCGAAAGAGCGGTAAGTCCGTCAGCATAAGCCAGTATGACTTCAGGAGTATGCAATGATGTGCCCGGAGAAAGCTCCCAGCGGAACCTGTCGTCGTTGAGACCCATCACCACACGCACGCTCTCAAACTGATCGAGTTCCACCTCTGTCTTGTGGTTGCCGGAGTACATGAGCATCATGCCGTAGCAGTCTCCGCTGTCCTCGGTCGCATCATGATCGCATATTATTATGAACGGATTGTGCTGGTGGCTCGACATGCCGCGGCCCGACACGAGTGTCTGTACACCGTGGAACAGCTTTACGCGCTCCGGCTGACGCTCCATACAGTGCCTGCCGTAAAAATGCATGAGATCCCAGTTTCCGTAAGGAAATTCCATGCATATGGATGACGCCTTGCGCAGCCACACCATTTCAGACCCCGTATTGATGATCTCGGCCGATCTGGTGATTATATCCAGATCTTCGAAAACACCGTAGTACAGCCTTATCCCCATGTTTGCCGCATTATCCTTCAGCGTTACAGTCAGAGTCTGCGCCCTGCCGCCGTTTTCATAAACCGAAGGAAGCCCCGGAATATCGTATTTGCCTTCGGAGATCTCGTGACTTACATAGCGGAACTCCGCGCATCGGCTGCCGTCCGAGCATGACGCCGCTATGCTGTTGACACGGAAATCTCCTACGCCAAAGGATGTATACTCCTGCGGCATGGAGTCGAGCGAGTATGTTCTGTCATACCTCTTGTCGTACGGGTTGCCCGAGAATCCGCGGTCATAATAGCGGAAGGCATATGACATGTCATCCTGGCCCGGCTTAGGACCATAATACATGTGCTGAAGATACCCCAGCTGGTCGATTTTCATATGATAGCCGGTGTTCTTTGTTTCGAGTATCAGCTGCTTTGTTTCTTCTATAAATCTTATGCTCATTGCGCCCTCCGCGGTTCTCTTTAGTCCACGGCAATAATATCAAAAAATGAACAGGACTGCCACATGATAGTGACAGTCCCGCAAATGTTTTTTCAACTTAAATCCGGTTGATCTTACCACTCTTTCCAGAGGAGGCTCAGCTCTGTTTCCTTGTCGAAGAGCTGGAGCTTGCTCATGTCGAGAGCGAATGTGCCTTCCATTCCGACGTACAGATCGACATCGGAAGCAACTCTTGCTGTGCACTGCTTGCCGTCGAGGCTGAAGTACAGATACGCCTCAGCGCCTAGGAGCTCGCGGACTTCTACAGGTGCCTTGACTACGCACTGATCTTTCTCTTTGCCTCTTCCGTCGAGGAGGTGCTCAGGTCTGATACCCATTACGATGGTCTTGCCCTCATATCCTGCAACTGCAGCGGCCTTGTCAGCAGGAAGCTTGATGTCGAAACCGGCAGCCTTGAGGAATGTGTCAGCGCCCCTCTTCTCAACTACAGCGTCGAGGAAGTTCATCTGAGGGGATCCGATGAAGCCTGCAACGAAGAGGTTGTACGGCTTGTTGTAGAGGTGCTCAGGCGAGTTGATCTGCTGAACGATACCGTCCTTCATAACAACGATCCTTGTACCGAGTGTCATAGCCTCAGTCTGGTCGTGTGTTACGTAGATGATAGTTGTTCCCAGTCTCTCGTGGAGCTTTGCGATCTCTGTTCTCATCTGAACTCTCAGCTTAGCGTCGAGGTTTGACAGAGGCTCGTCCATGAGGAACACCTTAGGGCTTCTTACGATAGCACGGCCCATGGCAACACGCTGTCTCTGTCCGCCGGAGAGAGCCTTTGGCTTTCTGTCGAGCAGTTTCTCGAGGTCGAGGATCTTCGCAACTTCGTTTACCTTAGCGTCGATCTCGTCCTTAGGAACGTTTCTCAGCTTGAGAGCGAATCCCATGTTGTCTCTTACTGTCATGTGAGGATAGAGAGCGTAGCTCTGGAATACCATAGCGATGTCTCTGTCCTTAGGCTCTACGTCGTTCATCTTGACGCCGTCGATGAGGAATTCTCCGTCGGAGATGTCCTCGAGGCCTGCGATCATACGCAGAGTTGTTGACTTTCCGCAGCCGGAAGGTCCTACGAAGATAATGAATTCCTTATCTTCAACTTCGAGATTGAAGTCGTGAACAGCATGGAAGCCGTTCTCATATATCTTCTCAATATGTTTTAATGATAAACTTGCCATGTTTTAGTCTCCTTTATTCCAATATACACACAATCAGTCAGATCCTGCACAGTCAACTATTGTTCTGATTCCAGATCTTCAAAAATCCTGTCATAAAGCATCGCACACAGATATCCCGGAAGTGAAAGTCCGAATATCAGGAAAAACAGTGACGCCGCCTTGTAAAGAAATACGAGTATCATTATCCATATGAGCCAGATCACTGCCATCCCCATCGATCTCGGCAGATTGCTTACAGCAAGTCTTACCGCGTTGAGGATCGTTCCTCCGACCGTATTCTCGTATCTCGACTGCAGGGCAAACATGTAGACGCATGTCACAAACAGCATCACCGCGACAAATGTGATTGCGATCATCATCACGGTTGCCAGTTTTGAGTCCGACCCATGAAGGGCCAGAAGATCTACAGCTGTAATGCCGGCAGTCGCCAGCGCCAGCAGGCCTTCAGGTATGCCCTGTCTGAAATTCTCCCTGAAGGACTTTCTGAACATCCTTATAATGTACGATTCATCTCCCCTGTGCAGATGGAGCAGCACGTAATTCATCGCTGTAAGCGCTCCTCCTGCGGTCACGACCGGGATCGAATACACAATGGTGATAACGTTCAGCACCACCAGATCGACCAGTCTTGAGAGAAACTTCATCACCGGATTGTCAGAATCAAAAAACTTGTCCATTAATTTTCAGTGCAATCTGACCGGATACAACTTAACCCTTAACAGCTCCTGATGTAACTCCCGCAACGATGTACTTCTGCAGGAAGAGATACAGGATGAGTATCGGCAGCATGGCCAGCAGCAGAGCCGCCATTACCAGACCGATATCTGTGGAATATGTACCATAGAACTGCTGTGTGGCAATTGGAATAGTATAGATGGCCTTATTTGTCAGCACAAGGCTTGGCAGGAGGTAGTCGTTCCAGAATGCCATAGCATCGATGATAGCAACTGTTGCAATAGTAGGCTTGAGCAGCGGGAATACGATCTTCCAGAATGTCTGCCATCTGGTGCATCCGTCGATAAGAGCCGCTTCTTCAAGCTCAAGCGGAATATTTGTATGTATAGCTCCATGGAACATGAATGTAGCCATGGCGACCGAGAACCCTACGTGCATGAAGATCAGGGTTATACGGCTGTTCAGGATACCGAAGATTCCTCCGTATACGGATACCAGAGGTACCATCAGAACCTGGAACGGGATAACCATCGACGCGACCATCAGGGCGAATACCGCCGAGCACATTTTCCACTTTCCGTTACGTACGATAACGAAGGATGTCATCGCCGATACGAGGATAGTGAGGACCGTCGCGCAGACTGTGATCATGAGAGAGTTCTTGAATACGTTGAAGAAGTCCATCTTAGCCATAGCTTCAGGGAAGTTCTTCAGCGTGAATCCGTGGGCACCTACGAGTGCCAGCGGATTTGTTACGATATCTGCCTTATCCTTAAAGACATTGATTATTACCAGGATGAATGGTGCAATGAAGAGGATGAAGAGCAGAATCAGAATGATGATCATGATAGCATGATTTCTCTTCTTAGCTGCTGCAGCTTTTTCGTTCTGAGTCATTATGCTTCTACCTCTCCTTTCTTACCTACCCAAACCTGAGTGATACCTACGACAGCGCATACGATGAAGAGTATGAGCGCTTCAGCCTGACCCATACCGTAGTTCTTGTATGTGAAGGCTGTGTTGTATACGTGCATAGCTGCCATGATGGACTGTCCGAACGGCTCGCCCTTTGTCAATGACAGGTTTACATCGTAGATTACGAAGCATCTTGTGATGCTGAGGAAGATGCACTGTACGAATGACGAGCGCATCAGAGGAATAGTTACATTCCACATAGCCTGTGAAGGTGTGCATCCGTCGATCATGGCAGCTTCCTTGAGCGAATCAGATACGCTCATGAATCCTGCTACATAGATCAGCATCATGTAACCGGCGTACTGCCAGACTGACGCGAAGATCAGACAGAACATGGCACCGCCAGGCGTAGCCAGAAGTGATGTCGTCGGAGCTCCTGTAATAGCTGTACCGATCGCTACGAAAGCTCTGTTGAAAACGAACTTCCATACGTAACCAAGTACGATACCGCCGATCAGGTTAGGGATGAAGAATCCTGCTCTGAAGAAGTTCTGGCCCTTTACACCGCTCGTTACCAGATAAGCCATCGCGAAAGCGAGGATGTTGATCAGTACAACGGCGAATACCGTGTAGATAACGGTCCTTCCCATTGCCAGCCAGTAATCGTGGTCACTGAATGCAGCGATGTAGTTTGCCAGCCCTACGAACGGCTTGTTTGGCGAAACGCCGTCCCAGCTTGTAAAAGTCAGGTAGATACCATAGATGAACGGTACGATTACGACAGCCGCGAACAGGAATGTTCCGACTCCGCCGAACATCAGGTACTGTTTGACCTTATAGCTCATTGTGTTCCTATTCATATTTACCCCTTAATTGTTCTCTATCAGCATTTGTCTTAAAAGCAGTATGGTAAGAGGCGGCATAAAGCGCGCCTCTTACCGTTAAAGATCCAAGACAATTGCCTTTGTCAGAAAATTAGTGCTCTACAGGTGTAACATTTGCCCAGTAATCCTGGATAGCCTTAGCGAGCTCTTCACGTGTGCACTGATCGCCGAGGTACTTCTGCATCTCGATACCAAGCTTTGAATAGTGATCATCAGGGTCATAGTCATAGTTAGGAACGAGATTTCCGGCATCTACGTACTCCTTAACAACCTTGCCGATGTCATTTGTGCATGGAACAGTGTTGCTCTTGAATGGGGATACCATTCCGCATGTGTCGGATACGAATGTCTTACCTTCGTCTGAAGAAGCGAGCCACTCGAGGAATGCCTTGCCGGCTTCCTGATCAGCCTCTGATGTGTACTCACTTGCGTCAACGTAGAAGTACTTGGAACCGCCGCCTACGAGCTTGCCGCTGTAGTCGTCCTGAAGGTTCTGTGGTACAGGCATGATTCCAACAGGGCCATTGTAGTCATAAGTGAGGAGGTCGTTCCACTCCCAGCATCCGCCGAACTGGAATGCATCCTGTCCTTCGGCCATAGCCTGGTGAACGAGCTCGTCCTCAGCGGAGATAGCTCCGGCCTTGAACATGTTGTACTCTTTGAGAGTGTCGAATGTATCCATGAGAGCGTTGAACTTCTCGTCCTTCATGAGGTCAGCCTCGCCTGCATAGAGGGACTGAACGAATGCTTCAGGATCTTCTCTCTCTTCGTATACCTGCTGCAGATAGTGAGCAGCGAGTGACCAGTCTGGCTTGAGGATAGCTGTAGGAGCTTCCATTCCTGCCTTTACCAGCTTGTCGCAGATAGCCTTGAAGTCATCAAGAGTCTTGATGCTTGCAGGGTCGAACTCTTCGCCGAGAGCCTTCTCGATAGCTGCCTTGTTGTACAGGATACCTCTTGCCTCGATGCATGTAGGGAATCCGAGAACCTTGCCGTCAACAGAGATAGCATAGTCTGTGTCGCCTACCCATGCAGCGTCGCTCATGTCAGCACCGTACTGCTTTCCGAGTGAATAGATGTCCTTGGCGTCTACCATGTTGATAGTGTAAGGAGCCTTGGAAGCGTACTTGGTTGCGAGGTGAGCCGATACTGTGTCCTGTGAATAGTAAACTTCTACGTGAACACCAGTCTGCTCCTCGTAAACCTTTGCGAGTTCTTCGAAGTCTTCCTGGATCTCGTTCTTGGAGTTGAACAGTGTGATCGAAGTTCCGTCTCCTGCGCCGGTGGATGCAGCCTCTTCGCTGCTGTCACCGCCGCCACCGCCGCATGCTGTCATAGCGAATACCATGACGAACGCGAGCAGAGCTACAAGAAGCTTCTTGCTTGTGCTTTTCTTCATTTTCTTTCCTCCTAAAATAACTTAAAACAACTTATTTCCGACACCACAGGTTAGATGGTTTTACCGTAAGCGGCTCGTCAGTTATGAACAGCAGAGCCGATCCGTGCGGCGCCAGGATATCGGAGAAGCAGCTGCTTTTCTCCGATACGACCCCGGTCTCATCGCTCCGGTCGAATCGGTATTGAAATAACGCTTCTGTTCCGAAAAGGGCATCCGTTCTGATGTCGACCTTCAACGGATGGCCCGTTGGGTTCAGAACATAAAGCAGATTCCAATCAGGTAACTGGTGCGTGATCACGATTTCTTCACGCCCGTCCGTAAGGAAAGGCATTCCGGCGCTTACTCTTTTATCCGGCTTTATGAATTCGAGCAGCTTCCGTCTGCTTTCCGAAAGCTTTTGTACCGGATCAGAAGTAGTGATTATTCCTCCGGAAAGTGCCTGCAGCAGGGCAACGCTCCAGGTCTCCTCTTCCGTGAGATGTGTGGCAAAATCCCTGAGGATCACGGAGTCAGGGTCATTCTGCCAATATATATTGTTGAAATAATTGTCGTAAGGAAGTTCCTGCAGAAGATTAGCCGGTCCAAAAGCGCCTTCGGTCCACTGCGCTCCCATATCTGACGCGATCCTCATGCCGTCGGCATATCCCAGACACGGCATGAAAGGCGCTATGCTGCAGAGCAGATAGCTTTCTTCGCCTATGACCTCTCTGATCATCGCAAGCATTTCGCGGAGTATCATTACAGAGGTCTTTGAATTGTCATATCTTATGACCTTCGAGGAATCGATCATTCCCCAAAGGATGAAGTCTATTTTATAAAGCGTAAAGCCCCACTCCCTGAGCTTCGCGAACACACTCCTTATATAAGCGGATGCTTCAGGATGTGTTATGTCGATGACATAATAGTCATTGTCAGTGTTTCCCCAGATTTTCGGTTCGGTGTAGCTGCGGAACCTTACATACGGGGATCCGTCTTTTTCGTGCAGCACCCAGTCGGGATGCTCGCGGTACAACCTGGACTCATCACCGGCCATGAACGGAGCGATCCATATGCCTGCCTCAAAGCCCCGGTCAGTTATAGTCTCAGCTGCTTTGCCAAGGCCTTCGGGATACCTCTGATTGAAATCGAGCCAGTCACCTATATGAGATGTGTAGCCGGCATCCAGCTGTATGTAGTTGAAATCAGGCAAACAGCCTGCCTGTTCATCAGCCGGGTGCAGCATCGTTTCGAGTGCCGTCTGGCTCATGTTCTCGTACCAAATGCAAATATGCCATTTACTAACTTAATGTGGATTTTGCATTTCCTGTTTCGGTATACTTCAGCTATGGAGGAATTTGTAGAAAAATACCTGGATATTGGACTAAAAAACAACTCCGATCTCGAAGTTGTAACTATGGGCACCACCTGCTATCACAAAGGGGAATCGAATAGCTTTGGCAAACGCTATTACCATATCCTCTTTTTTGTTACAAGCGGAGATGGAGTTTTTTGTATTGATGGCATAAAATTCAATATCTGTTCCGGATCTGTATTATATATTCCGGCTGGGCTTACTGCCGAATGCACAGCTTCCGAGATGAACCCCCTTGAATACTCATGGGTAAGCTTCACCGGCAACCGCTCTGCCGGATTCAGATATTCGTTTTTTATCACCTCATACAATCAGTATGTGATAAACGGTATAAACACCAAAGCATATTCTTCGATGATCAAAAAATCGCTGTCATTAAAATCCAATTCTTTAAGCAGCTATTTACGCGTAAACAGCATACTTTTTGAGATCTTTGCCGAACTATCAGAAGAGTGCTCTCTCGAGAAAGTACCTCAAGGCGCAAGAGAGCTTGCTGTAAAAGCTAAAAGCATTATCGACAGAGACTATTACAAAAAGATACAGGTGCAGCAGATAGCAGGAGAGCTGGGCGTTCATCCGTATTATCTCTCGCGTGTGTTCAAGGATGCTTTTGGTATCTCACCAAAGAAGTACATCATGGACCGCAAATTCTCCAACGCAATGGATAAGCTTTCATTGACAGACATGCCTGTTTCAGACATCTCCGCCTCACTGGGATTCGACGATCAGCTGTCTTTTTCCAAAGCATTCAAAATACACAGCGGCTGCTCTCCTACAGAATTCAGAAAGCGGCATCAAAAGACTTCAAAAAAAGACGGGAGCTGACTTCGCTCCCGGTTTTCTTCATCTGATTAAACATCCGTCATCCTTAGCACACATTATCTCATGACGGTTTCCATAAAACTTCTTACTGCCTCCAGCATCTGATCAAGATGATAGTTATAACAGTGGTCGTCGCCTTCTATCACCGCAAGTCTCGCGTTATTATATTTCCCTGCGGCCTCCTCTGCGCATCTCAGAGGAACAGCTTCATCATCGCTTCCATGCACGATAAGGACAGGCCTATTATAGCGTTTTATGGCATAGTCAACGTCCAGCATCTGCGCCGCTCTTAAATAATTGCCGCTTACCTTTTGTTCACTGTTGACATATATCTCTTCAGGAATATGGTCCGGATCGAACTCTGTTCCAAAAGATCTGCCGCCTCTCGCCGCCTCAGCTATCATCGTTGCCGGGGAAAGCGGTATTGCTGCCTTGAAAAGCTCAGGCTTCATTCCGGCAAGCATGACAGTTGTCAGTCCGCCCTGGGAATGTCCGCACACATACAGGTCACTTACAAAATCAAGGCTTGCTGCGTGATCAGCAACTGTCATTGCATTATTGAGCCACTTAAAAAGATTATGCTGCTCAAAGTCGCCTTCGCTTTGCCCATGTCCGTACATTTCAACCCTAAGAGAGGCAACACCCAGCTCGTTCATCAGTCTTGCCACTGCACGTATATGCCTTTCTTCCATATTGCCTGTAAGGCCGTGTATCACTATCGCCAGCGGGCATTTGCCATCCTCAGAATCCTCCGGCCAACCAACAGGCATGTCAAGCTTTATGTGAATTCTTATGCCATCATCCGTTATATAGTATTCTCTCATTTGTATAGATTCTCCCCGTTTTCTCTGATCACTTCGGCATACCAATATGCCGAATCCTTCGGTATTCTTTCTTGAGTACGATAATCGACATAGATCAGTCCAAAACGCTTGTCGTATCCGAGCGCCCACTCGAAGTTATCGAGCACAGACCACGCCATATAACCTTTTACAGGGAAGCCCTCATCCGCTGCTTTCTTAAGGCCTCTGATATACCACCTCATATACTGTATTCGCTGAGGGTCATGAACACAGCCGTCATCCATCACCATGTCGACATTCGCCATGCCATTCTCGCTGATGATGACCGGTACGCCGTAACGCTCCGTTATAAACCTGACGCCCCAGTACAGCGCATCAGCAGTTACAGGCCAGCCCATGTTTGTGCGGGGTATACCCTGCCACTGCCGCATCATCTTACCATCAGGTCCGTCATTATAATC
Source organism: uncultured Eubacteriales bacterium (assembly GCA_902790885.1). Next base: position 3,100 of record CADATR010000092.1, on the reverse strand, counting down.
ATCGGACATGTAACAGTTCCATCCGATGAAATCAAACGGCTGGTTGATAAACTTCATATCACCGTCTCTGAGCACAGCGCCCAGAAGAGGATGCGCTGTCCCCTTCATTACCGGATCGAGCCACCAGTTAAGGCTGCGGACATCAGCTGCGGCCTCAAAAGTTTTAGCCTTTGCATACGCGACTGACTTTTCATCATCCGACTCCGGCATGAACAGATTGCTGTCAATAGCAATTCCAATCTCTGGTTTTATCCTGGCCCGGCTTCGAATCACTACGCTTGCCTTTCCATTAGCCAGAAGAACACTTCTTGATAACTCAGCCAGTTTTTTATCCCATTCTTCAGAACCCGGATGCTCTGATTCAAACGGTGCATGAATCCCATGAAGATAGCCTGCTCCAATGAATGAAGTCGGTTCATTGAAAGGCATCCAGTACCTCACTCTATCCGAAAGAGCATCTGTCACAACCGCAGTGTAGTCAGCAAAGTCATCACTGATTTCACTATTATGCCAGCCTCCTTTATTGTGTGCCCACATCGGGAGATCCCAATGATAAAGCGTGCAAAGCGGCTCGATGCCAGCATTTAACAGTTCATCCACCAGGTCGCTGTAGAATTTTAGACCGGCCTCATTGACCTCACCTTCACGCGGGATCACGCGAGGCCAGCTGACCGAGAAGCGATACGCTTTGAGTCCAAGATTCTTCATAAGAGCAATATCTTCTCTGAATCTGTGATAGTGATCACAGGCAATGTGACAGTCTTCGCCATGCACCACATGCCCTTCAGAGAGAGCATCCCAGATGCTCAGCCCTTTGCCGTCTTCGTTATATGCGCCTTCAACCTGTGCTGCAGCGCTTGCTGCTCCCCATAAAAAGCCATCAGTAAAAGCCATTTGGATCCCTCCTTAGCGATTCAGAGCGATCTTAAGCCCTCTGTCTATATATTCGTTCCAGAACTGCCAGGTATGTCTGCCCGGACCCTCTTCATAGAAAAAATCAGCCTTTTCTTTTTTGAGGAAGTCCCTGAACACGCGGTTGCTTTCAAGCAGGTTGTCTTCGGTACCTATAGCAAGATATATGAACGGAGCTTTCCCTCCCTTTTCTTTTATTCTTTTATATAAAACTTCAGGGTTTTTGTCGGATTCTATCAGTTTCGAAGTATCTCCGAACAGTTCTTCTCTGTATTCACGCGGCAGCAAACTGCCGACCTCGGATTCAGGTTTGTTTGCAACGTCCCTTACTACGAGCGCCGATGAAAGCGCTATACACGCACTGAATCTGTCAGGATGTGTAAGCGCGGTGTGCAGCGATCCGTATCCGCCCATTGACAGGCCGCCTATCATGGTGTTTTCTCTTGCCATCTCTATGCCAAAAGTCTTGTGAATGTATTCAGGCAGCTCCTCTGCGATAAATTCACAATGATTTCTGCCCTTATAGCCCTTATCAAGGTAGAATGAGTTACCGGTAGTAGGCATGAAAATATTAAGGTTATACTGGATCGCCATCAGCTGTGCCACGCCCCCGTAAAGCCAGTCGGTATCGGTTCCTGTGAGACCGTGAAGCAGTATAAGGTTCATCGGATCCCTGTCGTAATACTTAAGATCGAATACCTCCTCCATCGCGACATCATTTGGAAGCACGAAACTGAAGTTTGTGTGCTGCATTATCGATTCAGCGTGAAATTCCATTCTTCCACTTGCCATTTTTTACTCCTTTACCTCTGCGATCATACATTCATATGGTTTATATTGTCCTTCAGCCTGCTCTCTCCCGAGATTTGTCAGCACCGGTTTTCTGCAAGTGAAAGGCAGACGCACAGTCTGTTCATTTTCGAAATTGCAGACTACAGCCCACTTCCTCTCAGACGATGATCTTACAAAGGCAAAGAAATCGTCCTCCGGTCCGGATATAACCTCGAGATCGCCATCAATAAACTCCGCGTTATCTCTGCGCAGCTTCAGCAACGACTGATAAAACCTGTAAACAGAATTATCCGCGGAAAGGTCCTTGCTGACGTTTACTTCTTTTGCGCGATTGTGCGGTTTCAGCCAAGGTGTTATATCTTCGTCTGTAAACCCATTATTATTACTGCTATCCCAGGCCATCGGGCGGCGTGCGTTGTCACGGCTTCCGAAGTTTACCTTCTCAAGCGCCTTTTCAGGGGCCATTGCTTCGCACATCTCGCGATAATACCCCAGACACTCTATGTCATTAAAATCATCTATGCTGTCATAGTGCGGTGAAGGCATGCCTATCTCCTGCCCCTGGTAGATGAACGGAACACCCTTCAGGAGATACACCATCGCAGCTATATCTGTCGCGGTCTCATACCTGTGTTCCTTATCATCGCCCATGCGTGAAATCATCGGCGGCTGATCGTGATTACCGGTGAACAGGCTGTATATAATGTCATTTTTCTCTGTTTCAGACTGCCAGTACACCAGTATATCTCTGAGCGACTTTAAACTGTCTTTCTTTGGAGTAAACTTATCCGCTCTTCCGCATTCCATGTGATCAAATATGAAGAGGGTGGAAAGTTCGCCGCGCTCCTGCCCGCAGTGTAGAACGATCTGGTCGATATCGTTTGTCTGCCCCTCTCCAACCGTAAAGAGGTGTGAAACTTCGTCACGGCCGAAAATTTCATTGATGTATTCATGGAGATGCGGACCAAGGCTGTTCTCTCCCTTTTCAAAATGTAAGGAGTATTTCTTGTGGTCGCGCTTGATATCGGCGTCCATGTACTCGGACGCGAACTGGGTGGCGCACAGTCCCAAGCCGTTGAGACCGAGGGAAAACTCGTAATTGCCGCCGTTGTCATTGTCATATTTACCGCCCGCATAGAGCGTGCAGAACAACAGCTCCCAGTTGTATTTCTCTTCGTTTTGGTTGTATTCGACGGGGATGCCGCGTCCGTGGTCTTCGATCTCGATCGAGCCGTCGTTGTAGGCGGTGAGGACGATCTCTTTGCCGTAGCCCTCGCGTGCCTCATCGATGGAGTTTGAGAGGATCTCAAACACACTGTGCTGACATCCCTCGATACCGTCGGAGCCAAAGATGACCGCCGGGCGCTTGCGCACCTGATCGGGTCCCTTGAGCACC
>CADATR010000091.1 GCA_902790885.1 uncultured Eubacteriales bacterium | reverse complement strand
TTTCTGGCCTTCTTATTCCTTGCATTGGTGTCTATCCTGAGCACCTCGCAGTCCCAGTCCTTACCCGTCTCTTCATAAAACCGAACAAAAGCCGGACCTATTCCCAGGCCTCTCACATCCGGGTCGACCGCCAGCGTATGCAAAACGCAGATCTTATCATCTGGCGCCTTGTACTCCCAGTCGCATTCGAGATACACATTCACCTGCGTCTTGTTGATGATACCTGTAGCAGCCACTTTGCCGTCATACTCAGCCACATACATGTCGTCGCGCTCGATCGCAGCCTCGGCGACCTCTCTTATGGGATAGATCCCTCTGACCCAGCCGGTAGTCGTCAGTCCCGCCTCCTCTGCATCGTGAGAGCGCTCATATATCCTGTCAATGGCATCCAGATCGTCCCTGTTTGCCTTTCTGAATCTCAGTCCTTTATCCATCTCTATATATCCCGTGCCATCCTGTAGACTTCGTATCCGTCTGTGCTGACCGTCTCTTCCACTGCCCTGAAGCCCTGCTCATTCCAGAACTTCAGCGCCTCTTCATTCTTCTTTATGCATGCGAGCGACATATAGTCATAGCCCGCAGCCTTCATCGCAGCACGCACGTCGGCAAATATGCCCGAGCCAATGCCTCTGCCCTGCAGCTCGCCGTCTACCATGAGCCATCCTATGAACGCGTCGTCGCTCTCCGGATACCCCGTGATCAGATCCATGACTGCTACCAGAACATCATCCTCGTTGTAGAAGCCGACAAAATGCTTGCAGTTGCGCGAGACGCCTGCCGGGACCTCCGAAATGATCTCCGTGAGGCTCTCGCGTGTAGGGATCCGTCCCAGATACCGGTAATACCTTCTGTTGGACTTCGCCAGCCTGTATACAGGTGAGATGTCCGCCTCGGTGATCTTCCTCACCCTGTACTCAGTCGACAGGGTCGAGATATTCAGGCCGTCGCTTTCACCCTCTTCGGCCGCTCCGCTCCTTGCCGCCTCGCTTTCAATGGCCTGGCGGAACTGCGTCTCATAGAGCTCCTTGTACGTGCCTCCGAGCGCGAGCAGCTCGTCGTGCGTGCCCTGCTCGGCGATCACGCCGTCCTTGACCACGAGTATCCTGTCCGCCTTGAGTATGGTAGACAGCCTGTGCGCTATAACGATGCTCGTGCGCCCCACCATCATCTGCTCGAGCGCGTCCTGTATCGAGTTCTCGGAGATGGAGTCGAGCGCCGAGGTGGCCTCGTCAAGTATGAGGATCTTAGGATCCTTCAGTATCACCCTGGCGAGTGACAGTCTCTGCTTTTCTCCTCCCGAGAGCTTGAGCCCACGGTTGCCCACCTGCGTCATGTAGCCGTCAGGCTGGCTGGTGATGAAATCATGTATGTTCGCGATACGGCAGGCCTTTTCGATCTCCTCCATCGAGGCGTCACTCTTCGCGTACTTTAGGTTCTCAAGTATGTTGCCGTTGAAGAGATAGGACTCCTGCGTCACCACTCCTATCTGTTCCCTCAGGTAGGTAAGATCGAAATCGCGCACGTCCACGCCCGCTATCTTTACGGAGCCGCCGCACACGTCGTAAAGCCTCGGGATGAGGTTCACGACAGTCGACTTGCCCGAGCCCGATGGCCCCACAATGGCGTACATGCTGCCGCCCGGCACCTCGAAATCCACGTCCGTCAGGATAGGATTCTCGGGGTTGTAGCTGAACGCCACGTGCTCGTAAGTTATCGGCTTGTTGTCGACGTCAGGCTTCTGGCCGTTCTCAGGCGAGACGATCGTGTTCTCCCTGTCAAAGTAATCGAAAATACGGGTAAAGAGCGCGAGGCTGCGCGTGAAATCGACCGAGATGTTCATCAGCTGCTCGATAGGCCTGTAGAGCCTGTTGATGAGCGCCACCGTCGCGGTGATGACACCGACCGTAAGCGTCGTGTCGATCTGCTTTATGATGAAGTATCCGCCGGCGAAGTAAATGAGCAGCGGCCCGAGCTGCGTGAACATCCCCATCACCACGCGGAAGAGCTGGCCCGACCTCTGCTCCTTGAGGTTGAGATCGGTGACCTCCTTATTGACCTTTACGAAGTCGTCGTACTCCTTCTGTTCGCGCGTGAATATCTTTACGAGCATGGAGCCGCTGACCGAAAGTGTTTCGTCTATCTTCTGATTGAGCTCGTCGCTCTTAGCCTGGCTCTGCGTGAGGTACTTCCACCTGGTGCGTCCGGCCGTCCTTGTCGGCAGCACCAGAAGCGGTATCACCGCGATGCCCACCAGCGCGAGCGGAGCGCTCATGCTGAAGAGCGCCACAAGAGTCGTGATGACAGTCGCCACATTGCTCACGATGTTGGAGAGCGTGCCGCTGATCACCGAGCTCACGCCGCTTATGTCCGTGTTCATGCGGGTGATGATGTCGCCCTGCTTTTCGGTCGTGAAGAACGAATGCGGCATGTACTGCAGATGCCTGTACATCTGGTTTCGCATGTCGAAAATGATGCGCTGAGAGATCCACGCGTTGATGTAGTTCTCGAGCACACCCACAAGCTGGCTCACTGTCAGCGCTGCGAAAGCCATCAGCAGGAGCTGTATAAGGAGCTCCATGTTTTTGCCGACGAGCGCCTCATCGACTATGCGGCCGGTGATGATAGACGGCAGCAGCCCTACTGTCGCCGACAGCAGTATCGCGATGAACACGAAGATGAACTGCAGCCAGTACGGCTTCAGATAGCCCAGTATCCTTACCAGCAGTGCTTTCGTCACCTTAGGCATATTCTGTTTTTCTTCCTCAGTGAGGAAATGCATCGGGCCCATCCGGCCCGGTCCCGGTCCAGCCATTAACAACACCCCTTATCCCAATGAGAGCCGCATGCGGCCCCTGCATTCGCTATGGCATCAGTACACCGTCAGGCTTGCTGTCTTCATATAACAGATGATCAGTATACACATCAACAAACTTGTCGGTCGACACTCCGTAGTCCTTGTACGCATTCATGTACTCGGTGATGCGCGTGCCGTCATCCTTGATCGTGATTATGGTCGCTCCCCTCTGCGCACCCGAGTAATTACTATCCGTGTACGCGAGGTTATCGACCGAGTATCCGTAGCAAAGATCGACGCCCTTGTAGTTCACCATTGCGTTGTTCACGTGATCGTGCCCGCAGTAGCATGCCTCGAGCACGTCGATGCCCGTCGGTCCCATCACCTCAAAGAATTTATCGATATCTGCGAGAGGCTCACCGCTCATGATGCCGCCATGCCATATGCGGCTGTGAGTAGTATCATCTATAAGTTCGTCCCAGACTCCCGAGATGTACTTTGTGTCCTCGGTATCCTTGAATCCATTGGCCTCGAGCTCCTCATAGGCGATCCTGAATTCACTTACAGGGATGTGGAAGAACGCCACAGTCTCAGGGCATTCGAGATCCTCCAGTGCGTCCGCTGCCCAGTCTACCGTCGAATCCCTTATTATGTCGTAATCCCAGTCGAGCACAGCCTTGATCGAATTGTCCACGTAGGCATTGCTGTCCACAAGCAGGAGCGCCTTCCTTATTTCGCCGTCGGTGCCTTTTATAAGCATTATCTGGTTAGTGACCGAAGGCAGTCCCGCGCCGTCAGTGTAATTCTGATCGAAGATGCAGTACTCGAACCTGTCGTTCATGTACAGCTTGCCCAGCCTCTCTCTGTTGGTGTAATCGAACACCTCGGTATCGTGGTTTCCGAATACAGTCGAGAAGTATACGCCTTCATGGTTGAAGATAGTGATTACATCCTTTGCAGCCATGTAGTTGTTGAGCGTTCCTCCGCCGTTGTACACCGGTCCCGGCACTGCAAAGGTGTTGTCGCCGTCGAGTATGACGAGATCAGGCTTCTCCTTCTGCAGCATGGTGATTATCTCGTAGACAGTCTTGCGGTCCTTCTCGCGGCTCCAGAATCCGCCGCCCAGATGGATGTCCGTGAGCATCATTATCTTCAGATCCCTGTCCGTCGTGAAGGTGTAGTAACCCGTCTCCGGATCTATCTCAGGCACCACTCTGTCCACATTGCTGTAGTCAACAGGCTCGAAGCTGCTTATGTAGTGCCTCAGGTGGAGCGACACTCCGTAGTTGACCAGGCACGCGGACACAAAGCACACCGCCGAGACGATCACTATCCACATCGGGATCTTCCACCACAGGCCGCGCCTTTTCTTCTTTTTAGTTTCAGGAGCCATGTGCTTTTCGGCTCTTTTTTCTCTGCTCATCAGTTCCCCTTTCGCTGATTGCTTTTCCGCAGATATTCTTCCTCATGCTTCCCTGCCGGGCCGCCCTTTCGCGTATTTCGCCGCAGTTTACAGTTCTACAGGCACCGGCGTGCTGATAGGCTCGCTCATCACTTCAGGATGCTCGAGCACGTATTTCGCAATGCGCAGAGACTTCGCGTAGTAGAAGCCGTCTGCGAGTCTTTCATCTATCGTGAATGTGCAGTTGATCACATCTCTCGGCTGCCATGTGCCGTCTTCCATCAGCTTCTGCTCCTTGTGCAGTACGCCTATAGTGATCATCACCGAGCAAGTGCCGTAGTTGCTCAGATGGTGATAGCAGGAGTCAGATCTGATCGACCCAAGATTCGAAAGAAGTACGGAAGAATAGTTAGGGTCGCCCGCTGTAAGAGCCTTAGGCATTTTGCCGTGGTACTCAAGCACCTTGAGAGTTCCGAAGAACACCTCGAGGAACGGCCTCGGAAGGCTTCCGACAAAGTCCATCAGCTTGTCGAGATCGTTGGTCTTCTCCTTGCGCACCTTCGTTACATCGCCGATGATGAGCTTTGAAACGGAATCAAGGTTCATGTCAGGATCCACCTTCATGAACATAAGCGTCTCCTCAGCTTCATCCTCAAACTTCTGCTTCACTACGAAAGAAAGCGTGATGTCCGGTCTCTCATAGAACCTTCTGCCCGAGATGAAGTAGTTGAGCTTCGGTCTGTGATAAACGGTCCTGGCTATCGCCGTGCATATGGCGTGGAAGATCTTGAGATCCGTACCCTCCTTCTCATTGCGCTCAGCCATGTATTTCACCAGCTCAGTAACATCGAACTGCTCTGTCAGGGACACCTCTGCCTCAGTCCTCTTAGGCATGATATACGGCAGTATGTTGTGGTACCCGTCAGGCCAGATGATCCTCTTTCCGTCTCTTCTCTCTCTTCTCTCGCTATTTTTCTTCCTCATTGTTTTTTCCTCTCTGTGTTTTCAGACCGGCATGCCGGTCGTTTTTAGCTATTTTATCTCCAGCTGCTTAAGCTTCTTATCGCTGTATTCCTCTATCTGCTTCCACAGCCTGTGCAGCTGCTTTTTGTGCGCGCAGAGCTTCTCCGTGCAGTTGCTGCACTTCAGATACGCGTTCGTGTGCTCGGAGAACCTCTCAGGATGCAGGTAGAAGGTGATCTCCCATCTCAGAAGCAGGGCCACCGAAAGCACCAGAAGGCTCCATGTGTATGTCTTCTCTACGAAGAACAGCGGCGTGAACATCATCGCAAAGTCCCAGTTGTATATGCGGCACGCGCTGCAGCACTTGTTCTTCATGAACCACGACTGGAACGGGCAGAAAAACATGATGCATATCATGTCGCATATGGAGTACGCGCCGCACAGCAGTATCATGATGCCGTCATCGAGTATCCCCATAATGTGCAGCATCCCGAATATGCCGTTGAACACTATCCATATGATGGCCACCAGCATGGTCGCGTTGTTGTCGTGCACTATGACATCAGTAGCTCCGGTCTTTATGTAGTTCTTTTTGAACTGCTTCTGACTGCCCGGGCTCTCGATCTTCGCAGGGAAGAATCTGAATATCATCTCGATGACATAGACCACCCATACGAAGATGATGATGCCCGGCATTTTCTCAAGCCCTATGATAAAAGGCTCGTGGTAAACGAATCTGTATCTGATATACGAATACAGCAGCAGCAGAAACAGTATCGATCTGTAGACAAGCCGCGTGTAATGCCATATGCCGACAGGCGTAAGTTTTATCCTTTTTTTAGTCCCCATCAGACGATCCTCTTCTTTTCAATGGTTTGCAGCCACTCCGACTGCTGTTCATCCGGCCGTGCCGCCAGTCTATTTTTCGCTTTCAGGGTCATCCACGAATTTCGGCCTGTACTCCTCGAGCTTTTTCTCACCCGTGATGACAGCGCCTATCATGAGCACCCATGCCGCAACGCCGGCAGCCGCTCCTATCCCCTGCGCCACTCTGCGGCGCTGGTTTCTTTTTATTATCTTTTTCAGTCTCTTTTCAGTCATTCCATCCTCCTTAAACAATACCGGATATCTGTCATCCGGGCTTCCGCTGCGGCCGCCCGGCTCTGCTGAGTCAGAGCAGACGTCATCCGTCAGCTATCTTATCAGTTTCAGCAGCTCCTCCGGCTTTATCTCTTCGAATATAGGCACGCTGCCGCCCTCTTTCGCTCTTATGAACTCCTCAGCAGTCTTCACCGTCCACGACGCTTCAGGAAAACCTTTTTTATCGATCAGCCGCCTCAGCGCCGATGTGTCTCTGTCACTGAATTTATACGCTATGAAGTCCGGCTTCGACAGCACGTTGAACATCAGGTTGGTAAGCAGCACTATCTGGTAAAACGGCAGGCCCTCGCTCTTTCTGAAGAAGTTCTGCGCGAGCTGCCCTCTTATGGTATCGGGTCTCAGCTTCCGGTATTCCATCACCACGCGCGGATCGAAGCTCTCTATCACGTATTCGCCTTTGTAGCTGTCAAGCCTCTCGGCGACCGCTTTGGTGAGCGCCTTGTAGTTGCCCTTCACGCATTTGAGCTCTATGAGGAGCGGAAGCCCCGTGTCCTCATATATATCCAGCACCTCGTCGAAAGTCGGGATCATCTCGTCAGTGCCCTCGAGCCTTAGCTTTCTGAGGTTGCTTATGTCGTAAGCCTCGATGCTTCCCTTTACACCCGTCTGGCGCTCCAGATCGTCATCATGAAATACCACGAGGGAGCCGTCAGCGATGAGGTGCACGTCGAACTCTGACGGAAGCCCGTACTCCACCGCACGGCGAAAGGCCGCCAGTGAGTTCTCCGGAATGGCCGGTTTATCGTGATATCCCCTGTGAGCATAATACTCAGCAAGTCTGAATTGTCGTCTGTTTCTCTTCATTTATCTTAATG
>CADATR010000090.1 GCA_902790885.1 uncultured Eubacteriales bacterium | reverse complement strand
CTTGTTCAGGTTGTGCTCGGCTCTGGCGCGGTATCTCTGTACCAGCGCCATAGTCATCTTCTCGGCCTGTTCCTCCGTAAGTGTAATCCCGCGACTCATCCTCTCGTGTGATTCAGACCAGTCTCGTATATCGATCTTAGGCTCACCGCCATTCCACGATACTATATTGAGCTCCTTTGCCCAGGGGACTTCCCTGCCCTCATATCGATCCAATACAGCTAAATGCTCGTGTATGGTGTATTCGACTGTTCCTTCTGAAAATGTCTTTCCCTCAAATTCCGTCATACTGTGTTTCTCCTTCCTTTACCTCTCCCATGCTGCCCGTGGCGGTCTCAGCTGATCTAGCAGTCCTTCACTCTTGAAGCTGTAGATGTCACCGGTCTCGCCGGCCACTATAATATGATCAAGCATTTTCACCCCGAGAAGTTCTGAGCAGCTCAGTAGCCGCTTGGTCACATCCTTGTCTTCCTGACTCGGATTCAATGAGCCTGACGGATGATTGTGCACAGCCACGAATGCAGCAGAATTTGAAAGTATCGTCGACTTAAAGACCTCCCTTGGGCTTACTACTGAAGCGTCAAGAGTACCCACGCTGCATATGTTCAGATTGATCGGCTGTCCGTTGGTCTTGAGGTTAAGCACTGCGAAAACTTCTCTGTCATACGTTGCGAGTTCCTTTGCTATTACCCTCAGAACATCTTCGGGTGAACGGATCTTTTCTGTGCTGTACAGTGATGGCTCCTTCACCATGCGGATATTGACCACTTCGATTTTTTCGTCATTAGGTCTCCCGCCCAACTCTGATCACCCCCATATCTATGGAATAAACCGTTCCCTCAGGGATCTCGTTGATGAGCTCTCTGAGTTCATCAGGACTCCTGACCTCAATAGCTGTTTCCTGCTTCACTTCCGTCTCCGGTTTTTCTGTCATGATCATGCTTAGCCGCCTCCTTCTTTTCCGGTTTTGTATCTACGCCGTCCATCAGGAAAGCGTACACGCTGTGAGTCTTGATCGCCTTCTGCAGTGCCAGTATTCCGCCAAGCTCGTCAGCGAGTCCGTTGTCGAATGCCACCTGCATATCTATGGCGCATACCTTCTTCTCTGTGTCAAAGCCTTTCTTTCCCAGCTTGTCTATCAGCCTCTGTTTTGTCTTTTCCATCTGATTCCTCCGTTTTCTTCTTTCTGTTCAGTATTTCCATCATGCAGTATCCGCAGAATGGTGCGAGTCTGTCGCGGTATCTGCAGTTGTCCGGGCACATTACCCTAGTGCCCGGCACTGTCGCCTTCGTCTGTTTCAATGCAGACATTATCATCGAGCAGCTCCTCACCGTATTTTGTGAAGGTGTAGTAATAGGTGTGATCGAACTTGTCCTCGTCAAGGACGGCGACCTTGATGATCCCCTTTTCCACCAGCTTTTTGACCGAATGCCGCACCATATCCTCGGTCAGGAACGGTATATGAACTGTCATTGTTTTCTGCGTGCATTTGACCCAGAAGTATCCGTGTCTGTATGCCGTCTCATCGCTTGTGAGCTGCAGCCCGCGGATATAGTCTGCTATGACCGCCTCTCTGAGGCCCGCAACTGCAGCGACATCCATGTTGAATTTCCTCTCGTTATATTTCATCGGTTTTCCTCCCCTGTTGTTTCTGCCAAAGAAAATGGAGCGGCGATCGTAATGATTGCCGCCCCTTGTCAGTTATCGATTGTTGCAGTCCGGATCAGGCGAACATCGCAAGATCCTCCTGCCTTTCCCTGTGTCTGCGGACAGTCTCTTTGACTGCTATCGTCAGGCCGGCTCCCATTGCTCCGAAGAACAGAATGCCCCAGAGCCAGAGCAGAGCAGTGTCGCCTGTCTTAGGCGGATTGCCCTTTGTCGGCGGAACTGCAGGCTTCTCGGTGATTTTCACCGTCTGGCCTTCGTCCTTCAGATCCTTATGTTCTGCTACCTGTGTCAGTGTGGTCTTCTCAAGAGAGTCACCCTTCTTGTAGCCGTTGATCCTGTATGCAGTCTCGAATGCTACGAGCTCCTTGCCTTCAAGATTTGTTGTGTCGATGGTGAATGTCACCTTGACTTTGCCGCCCGACTTCTTAGGCTGGAACGGCTCGCTCCAGACAGTGACCTCGTGACCATGCTCAATGAGCGGATCGCCGGTATCCTTGACCATGAGAGTTCCTTCGAGGATATACCACTTTGACGGATCAAGGCCTTTATACTCGACTGTGTCGGTGAGCTTTGTCTCTTTTGAAGGAGTGATCTCCTTGGCCTTCTTATCGCCTGTCAGGGTAGTCCCGATCTCAGGCTTCTGCACCGGAGTCTGGGCTACGTCGTCCTTAGGCTCAAGAGTGTCCGGCTCATCAGGATTCTCGGGATTCGGGTATGTCACGTTGTCGCACTTAGCAGTGTTCCAGTAACCGTCATGATCGTCGGTCTTGTTCTTCTGGTACTCTCTGTTGATGTCGTGACCCTTGGCATCCAGTGAGTCAGAGTCCTTCGCAGCAGCTGCGAGGTATTCCTTCGCACTGTCGCTTACTACCGCAGTGAAGGTCACAACAGCCTTCTCTCCAGGATTGAGAGTAATGTTAGCGATCTGCGCTGGCTCCTCTGTCTTGGTAACACCGTCAGATACAGCAGTCTCTGCCTTATCTGTAGCCTTCTCATCCTTCACGAAATCCTTTTTGTTGTTCCAGGTGCCTTCGCCGTCAAACTTCACGCCCTTAAGCTTCGGCACTGTGAAATATTCAGGATTCTGAGTGAACTGATCGGATACATCCATCGTCAGAGCTATATTGCCGGTGTTCTCGACATGGACTTCGTATTCCACTTCATCCTGTGCAAAGAAGCCGTACTTGTCGCCCTTGGACGGAGCCTTCGTGGTACGGATCTTGTACATCTCATAGGATGGCTGCGGGTGTTTCCATGTGACAGTCTGGCCTTCGTCCTCGATGTCCTCGTGAGTAGCAGTGACATGGCCTTCGCTGTCGAACACCTGCTCGAAGACTACAGTGTCCTTGCCGTAGAGCAAGCTTCCGTCGAAGGTGAACTCCACCTTGACCTTGCCGTTGCTTGAGCGTGCAACGAACTCCTTCTCAGCTTTGATCTCCTTGCCGGCAGCGTCCCTGCAGACCTCGCCGGTAGCCTTGTCGATCAGACGACCCTTCGCAGTATACTTCTCACCCTTCTTAAGGTTCATATACTCGATGGTATCGGTCAGCTTGATCTCCTTCGCAGGCATGATCTCAGTGTTCGTTCCGTTAACGTCGGCTGTCGTTCCGATCTCTGGCACATCGTCGGTGATGGTCTCAAGATCAACAAATCCGGTCTGGGTCTTCTGGTCAACCGTGAACCAGAACTTCTGAAGGATATATCCCTCATTGTGCTCACATGGCATCTCCTCAAGGATATATGAGTCGTAAGGGAGTGCTCCCCACTGGGACTTCATCTCAGCTTTGGTTCCGAACTCGCCTGTGCCGAACCATACGCCGTGAAGGATGTCATCCTTTCTGGCTTCGAGATCGGCAGTTTTGATGTCCTCAGCCTCAAGAAGATCGTCGAACGGGTTCTGCTTTCTTGCAGTATCCGCGTCCTCATCCTCATCGAGGTCTCCTGCAGCTCTTCTGTCCTTTGTGGAGAAGAATCCGTTCGCATCAGTCACAACTACGTGAGTCTCGCCATTAGCTACGCTGATGATCTTGAACGGAACATAGCTGAACCTTTCAGATGTCGAGTCAGCGATCTTTGTGCCCTGTACATCTGATCTGTACACATAGTCATCGAAGGTCAGGGCGACTTCGTTTTTTCCGTCATCGAAGGAGACCATAACGCCTTCCTCTCTGACTTCAAACATGTGCTCAGTCTTGTCAGTCCTCTGATAGCTGTCGTTTGTCTTGCTCTCACGGACAGTATATGTTCCGTAAGGCAGATCATCTATCAGAGTCTCTGCTGTGTAAGCCTTCTTGTCAGGATTCCAGTGAGTGACGATCTTACCGACGTCCTCGCCCGGCTTTACTCTCTTGACTGCTCCGCTCTCGAACAGATCCTGTTTCGAGGACAGCTTCTTCCAGTCAACAGCATCAGTGGTATTGCCGATGTCTTTTCTTACAACGACATCCTTCTCAGATACGTTTTTGATCGTGAATGTGATCCCCTCAAGGCTTGCTCCGCCGAGCTTCTCAGACTTCCTGATTTCCTTGTCTCTCTTGACGATCTGCACGCCGCCTCTGATGACAGGCTCTCTGGTCATATACTTGGCCAGATCTACGATCATGCCGTCAGTGAACTCAAGAGTTTCATTGACACCTTCCTCGTTGTTGGTGCCGGCGATCTTAACATAGTCCTTGCCTTCCTCGGTATAGACCTTGATGGTAAAGCTCCACTTCTCATTGAGGTTGTAGCCTTTGGATGGCTTTGTCTCCTTGATGAAGTATGTGCCGTAGCTGAGGTCTGAACCGAGAGTCGAGGACGCTCCGCTAGCATCGGTCCTTATGATGCCGACGATATCGTCTTTAGCGATCTCTTTAGCATTCTTCGGCATGCTGCCATTGGAATCAGACCAGCTGACTGCTGGAGATTTATCTGATAGATAAGGAACATCTCTTGTGACCACTCCCTGAGCCGACTTGTTCCAGATGGTGAATTCAGCGCCTTCAAGGGTAGAGTCACCCTGATCATATGCTGTATCCAGATCGTTATCGATCTTCTGGATCTTCAGGCCGAATCTCTTGACATGGTTAGGGATCTTCGCAGGATCGACTTCCTTGATGACTCCGTCCTGATCGATGAAGACCTCTCCCTGCCAGCCCTTGTTCAGGTGATAGCCCTTATACGTGCCGATTTCCTTGACTATATAGTGGCCGTAAGGAAGGTCTTTGTTCCCTGTAGTCGCTACACCGCCGCTTACTCTGATAGTCATGACTCTCTGTCCCTTGGCATATCTCGTACCCTTTACAAGAACGTCATGTGCGCTGTTGTTGATGATCTCAAGCTCTGCGCCGTCGATGGATGCATCGCCCTGAGGTGTGGTCTTGCCTGTATCGGCATCGACCTTAGTGACCTTAAGGCCGCCTCTGAATACATCTTCAGCTACAGGAGCGTCAGTCAGATCGATGATCACTCCGTCTTCCCTGATGGTGAAATTCTTGCTCCACGTGGTGTTCAGGTGATAACCCGTCGGAGCCTTCGTTTCCTTTACGGAGTAAGAACCGTATGGGAGCGCATGAGCATCGGATGTCGCGATGCCATTCTCGTTCGTTGTGATGACGAGCGCAGCGTCTCCTTTTGCGATCTCTTTGCCTCCGACCATAACAGACTGCTTCGACTGGTTGCACACAGTGAATTCAGCTCCCTTAAGGGTCGCATCGCCCTGTGCATAGGCCTCATTGAGCTCATGATCGATCTTCGCAAGCTTGACACCGCCGCGGATGATCGTCTCATCGCCTTTGAGTTTCTCGTTGTAGGTCTTGACATGCAGGTTGTCTGTGCCGTCCTCAGTGACATGGCCTACGACCTTCTCATTATTAAGGAGATAGCCTTCAGATGCCTTGACCTCGCGGATCACATATGTGCCGAGAGGATAAGCGATTTTGCCGTCCTTGTCCTTGTAGAAGGCTGAGTTTGTCATGCCCTCTGCCTTCACAGGATTCTGACCGCTGATCTTTCCGTTTGCATCCGTAACGAAGTTCCATGTCGCCTTCAGCGTGTTCGATGCTTCAGCCTTGGCGGCTGTATCGTACTGCCCGGCATAAAACTTGATCTCATATACCGCGCCTGCAAGATCAGCATCGCCTTCGCCGTGGTCATGCGAATAACCGGCAGGATTCTTGGTGAGGAGGATCTCGATCAGGTCGGTGATCGGCTCGTCCTTTGCCGTGAATGTCGTCGTCTCATCAGACTCGACCTTAACTGTGTAAGTCTCAGTATCCTTTGCGTATCCCGGAGGAGCCGTAGTCTCCTTTACCGTGTAAGTGCCTTCCATCAGATCGATGGTGTTGCTTTCTCCGTTGGCCTTTACCGTTAGAGTGCCTGCCGAAGAGCCGCTCTTGTCATAGACGGTGTACTTCGCTCCCTCGACTGAGTAGCAGCTGTTGCCGTCTGTGATGGAAGTGCGGTTACTGACCTTCTTCATCTTCAGGTGTCCCGGTGCTTCCATATATCCGACTACCATGTCCTGCACTCCGTCCATATAGCAGATAAATATCTTGAAGCTTTCCGGAACTGCTTCATCATAATCCGCATTGGTATCGTAGAGTGCATTGGCAAGGGCCTTCGCCTTTGTCCAGACCTCGCCGCAGGCTGAGGCGGATGTGCCGTTCCAGGTCGGAAGAGAATCAGGTCTTCCTGCATATACCCATGCAAGTGCAAGGTGCGCTACACCGAAGTCCTTTGCTTCGTCACCGAAGTAGAACTGTTTGATCCCTTCGATGTTCTTCTTGAAGCCCGGATATGTCGGCGAGTAGTAGATGATATTTCTCATCGCGTTCCACTTGCCGGTATCGGTGGCATCAGTGACCACCTTGTCTACCTGAACCGTCCTTGTCTGGTCGCCGGACCATACCGGGGATGACTTGTTCGGCTGCACGCAGATCGAATAGCGGCTTCCGAGATCATCGCCGAGGTCGCACTTGGCAGCGTTGCTGTAGCCGCCGTCTCCGGGGCCGTAATGCAGCTCCTTGTACCAGTGGACTGTGTACTTGCTGCCCACTTTGCCCGTGAATGCCGCGTATGAATTCTGCGTCATCACGGTCATTGCTGCTCCGAGTACCATGACCAGGGCAAGTGTCATGGTGAGCAGGCGCTTTATTGCGCTGAATGCTTTGTTTTCAGTCATTGCGATTTCTCCTTTCTGTGTCAGATCGTCATGAATGCGAGGATGATCACCGGCAGGCTGATCAGGATCATTACTCCGGTCAGGATCCAGGAGAGCCTGTTTGCTGCCTTTTCGCTGAGATAGAGCTGCATCCCGGTCTCGTCAGTGCAGATGATCACCTCATCGTTTGGTTTGTTGTCTTTGTCTTTCGTCATATGACTTCCTTTCCCGCAATTCCGGGCACGAAAAAAGGCGCTCAAACCATTTCTGATCTGAACGCCTGATATGTCACGTTATTGCGTTTGTTGTAATTATTATATTTATCTTCTTCGGACAGTAACTGGTAGTAAGAGAGGAGGGGTTA
>CADATR010000089.1 GCA_902790885.1 uncultured Eubacteriales bacterium | reverse complement strand
CCTCCCATCGATGCGATCAGAATAACCGGTATCAGAAGGACCAGCAGGCAGAGCACAATGTCTGTCGCGATCATCCTTTTTACCCTCGGAGTGAACTTAAGAGGCTTTTTGGAGTTCATCTCCTTCATCAGCCTGTATACCAGTATGATGACGATGAGTGTCAGCCATATCAGGATGTCCATCACGATACCGAACCATGGCTGCTTTATTATCACACCTCCGCCGATTCGTATGAGACCGACAGCCACCGCGAAGTTCAGTATCCACTGCAGATGGCTGTTGCGCCGGA
This sequence comes from uncultured Eubacteriales bacterium, assembly GCA_902790885.1. Next base: position 6,887 of record CADATR010000089.1, on the reverse strand, counting down.
GCCACTCGTTCTGCTCATTGTTCATGTATGTGTTGAGCTGGAACATGTGCATGTTATAGCGCAGCGCCAGCCAGAAAGCAGGTACGCCGAGGAGCAGCGAGATCAGATTGCGTATTATCATGCCGCACCTCCGATCCCGAGGAAGGCCCTCAGCATGCCTTTGAACTCGACAGGTTTGTAAAGGAACGAATAGTGGTCTGTCCCCTCAAGCACCACGAGCCCGGCGTTTGGCATCTGCGCCTCCATCTTGTGAGCGTCGCTTATCGGGGTATCGACGTCGAGGTCGCCCCACACCAGCAGCACCTCCTGCTCTATGGAAGGCATAAGATGCTGAAGGTCTTCATTTACTGCCATCACGAGGCACTTCTTCATAACAGGGCTCGCGTTCCTGTAGTCTTCTGAGCCCTGCTTGCTCATCCAGTAATCGATGACCTCAGGAAACATCGAGTGGATCGGCTTGCTTGTGAGGAAGTTTCTCTTGATCTTATAGATCTTCACCTTCAGTTTCTGTGAAGCGCTTCTCTCAGGCATGACTCCTGCGCTGTCTACCAGAACGATCTTTTCGATCTCAAACGGCAGGCTCTCCCTCGCGGCGAGCTTTATTATGACACGTCCGCCGTACGAATGGCCAAGCAGCACAGCCTTCTTTATTCCCAGCGCCTCCATGAAGCTGCAGAAGAAGTCGGCATACGCGTCGACATTCCACGCCTCCGGCGGCTCGTCGCTGGAGCCGAATCCCGGAAGGTCGAACTGCACTACCCTGTACCTGTCATTTACAGCAGCCGCCACTGAATCATATATTTCCATCCCTGTGCCCCAGCCCTGGAGCACAACAAGAACAGGAGCATCCTTGCTCCCGTCCGGGCCGCTTATCTTATAGTTTATATTTAATCCGCCGATAGTTATATTCATCCGTTATCCGATTTACTGCTCGCGGAAAGTGATGCCGTCATCTGTCATCTCGTCTACGATGGCGAGAGACTCGATCCTGTAGCCCTGTTCCCTGAGCCTGTCTCCTCCCATCTGGAATCCTTTCTCGATAGCCGCGACACAGCCGACCACAGTCGCACCTGCCTGACCTACTATATCGATAAGGCCTGTGAGCGCGCTTCCGTGAGCCAGAAAGTCATCCACGATGAGGACCTTATCATCGGCCGAAAGGTACTCTTTTGTAACCACGACATTGTTTGTGTTGCCGTGTGTGAACGATTTTACAGGTGTGGAATACACATCCCCCGAAACATTCGATGATTTGTTTTTCTTTGCATATACAACAGGCAGCCCCATGGCAAATCCCGCGGATATGGCGATAGGGATACCGGAAGATTCGATAGTGAGAATCTTGGTAGCGCCGGCGTCCTTATACAGGCGGGCTACTTCATCTCCTATCTCCTTCATGAAGTGTATGTCCACCTGCTGATTGAGAAAGCTTCCGACTTTGAGCACTCCGCCCGGCAGTATCTTTCCCTCTTTCAGTATCATTTCTTCCATTCTTTTCATGTGTCAGCTCCCTCTTTCATTTATTTTTTGTAAAGTTGCTCATACATAGTGAGAATATCATAAACAGACAGCTTTAACAACAAAAGCCCCGCACCCTTTAGAGGACGCGGGGCCTTTATCAAAATATGTTCTGTTGTTATTTGATGTCGTTGTTTGTTGTGCCCTGACGGAACTGTGTAACGTCGCCTATCTTCTCCTGATCAGGATACAGAGGAATAGCTGCTGCGTAGAGAGCTGCGCATGTCACGAGGTCCTGCTTCCATGTGATCTCGTTAGGAGCGTGAGCCTGGCTCTCAGCTCCAGGTCCGAATCCTACGCATGGGATTCCGTAACGGCCCTGGATGGATACTCCGTTTGTGGAGAATGTCCACTTGTCGCAGAGAGGTCTGCCGTCTCTGAGGTGCATCGCGCTAGGCGATCCGATCCTCTTCTCTCCGAAGAGTGCCTTGTGAGCCTCTACGAGAGCCTTTACGTGAGCCGAGCTCTCCTTGTTGATCCATGTAGGGAAGTAGCACTCTGTCTCGTATACTTCGCCTGTCCAGGACGGTCTGTCGTACATGTACATCGAAACCTTTACGTCATCGCCGTACTTCTTTACGCTCGGAAGCTGTCTGATCTCTTCGAGGCAGCTGTCCCATGTCTCGCCGGCAGTCATACGTCTGTCGATCGAGATAGCGCAGGAGTCTGCTACAGCGCAGCGGCTAGGCGATGTGTAGAAGATCTGGGATACAGCGCATGTGCCGCGTCCGAGGAATCTTGCATCTTCATAGTGATCCGGATTGAACTTAGGATCGAGCATCTTTACGAGACCGTTGATCTGTGTGCTGTCATCGCATCCGTTGTTGTTCAGCTGTCTGACTTCATCGATGATGTCTGCCATCTTATAGATAGCGTTATCTCCTCTTTCAGGAGCAGAACCGTGGCACGATACGCCCTTGACGTCTACCCTGATCTCCATGCGGCCTCTGTGTCCTCTGTAGATTCCGCCGTCTGTAGGCTCTGTCGAGATCACGAATTCGATCTTGTTTCTGGCATCTTCAGGACCGTCGAAGTACTTGTTGACGATGTACTGCCAGCACATTCCGTCGCAGTCCTCTTCCATTACGGAACCGACTACCATGATCTTGTATCCCTCAGGAATGAGGCCGAGCTCTTTCATAATCTTTGTGCCGTATACAGCGCTTGCCATTCCGCCTTCCTGGTCGGAGCCGCCGCGTCCGTAAATGATGTCGTCTGTCTCATATCCCTTGTAAGGATCGTCTGTCCAGTTGTTTATGTTTCCGATGCCTACTGTATCGATGTGGGAATCGATGGCAATGATCTTGTCTCCATCGCCCATCCATCCGATAACGTTGCCGAGGCCGTCGACTTCAACCTTGTCATAACCGAGCTTTTCCATCTCGGCCTTGATGCATGCTACGACTTCACCTTCTTCAGCGCTTTCGCTTGGATGCGAGATCATGTCTCTGAGGAATCTGCTGATCTCTGGTCCGTAGTTTTCCGCAGCTTTCCTGATGGCTTCATAATCCGGGATCATTTCTGTATACCTCCGTGTTGTAATGAATAATATTTATTGTGTAAAAAAGATTTTATTGCTAAAATAGTATAAAGTTTTTCAAAGCGTCATACGAAAGTGAGATGATCATATGAAGCCTGACAAACGATTTGAATTTGCGTCACATGTGGCAAAAGGCCTCGCCGGTCAGTTCGGCCGGAACTGCGAAGTCGTTATCCACGACCTCAGAGGCGATAACCATGAACATACCATAGTCGCTATTGAGAACGGTCATGTTACCGGCCGTTCGATCGGTGACGGTCCGTCCCACATAGTGCTGGAGTCTCTCAGGGAAAACCCCAGGATGATAGAGGACCGCATCTCATATTTCACAAAGACCTCTGACGGAAGAGTCCTTAAGTCCACTACTCTCTTCATCCGCGATGATGACGAAAAGGTGATCGGGCTTCTTGGCATCAATTACGACATAAGCATGCTTGTCGCGATAGACGATGCCATCCGCGCCTTTACCGGACAGGACAGCCCGGGCAAGGATGTTGAGTCGATCTCGGGCAATGTCTCCGACCTTCTCGACGAGCTGCTTGATCACAGCGTCAGGCTCATCGGCAAGCCTACAGCCCTGATGAGCAAGGATGAGAAGATGCGTGCCATACGCTTTCTTGACGAAAGAGGAGCATTCCTCGTTACCAAGTCGGGCCCTAAGATCTGCCAGTTCTTCGGCATATCCACCTACACTCTTTACAGTTATCTGGATGAGATCCGCAAAACTGCCGATCAGGAGTGAGTTTGCCGCGCGCCTCAGAAGAGGCGCGCGTTTTTATTATGCGTGGATGCGTGTTCCGGTCTCTCCTCTTATGCCTTCTCTTGCTTTCTCAAGCAGAGTGATAAGAGCTACTCTTCCCGGCTTTGACTCTGCAAATTTTACAGCAGCCTCTACCTTCGGAAGCATCGATCCCGGAGCGAACTGACCTTCAGCGATATACTTCTTTGCCTCTTCAACGGTGATGTCACCGAGTTTCTTTTCGCCCGGCTTATTGTAGTTTATCATCGCGTTCTCAACAGCTGTGAGAATGATGAGGTAGTCGGCGTCTAGTTCTTCGGCAAGAAGTTCGGATGCGCGGTCCTTGTCGATTACTGCAGGCGAACCCTTAAGGTGATGGTTCTCTGCCTTTGTCACAGGGATACCGCCTCCGCCTGCGGCTATGACGATGTGCCCTGCGTCAGCAAGAGTCCTGATGGTGTCGATCTCAATGATCGCTTTTGGCTCAGGACTTGCAACGACTCTCCTGTAGCCCCTGCCTGCGTCTTCGATGAATACGTGATTTCTCAGCTTCTTCTTGGCTTCGGCTTCCTCTTTTGTGAGGAACGGGCCGATCGGCTTTGTTGGGTGCTGAAAAGCCGGATCATCAGGGTCTACCTCGACCTGTGTAAGTACGCTTGTGACGTCCTTTTTGATGCCCCTGTCGAGAAGCTCTTCTCTGAGCTTGTTCTGGATATCATATCCGATGTATCCCTGGCTCATGGCTGTGCATACAGACAGCGGGAAGTGCGGATGCTTTTCAGGATACTCTCTTGAGAGAAGCGTCATGGCATCCTGGATGACTCCGACCTGCGGACCGTTTCCGTGAGATACCACTACTTCATAGCCCTCTTCGATAAGATCGGCGATAGGCTTTACAGCATCTGTGACCGATCTCATCTGCTCTATCAGATTGCTTCCAAGGGCATTGCCGCCTAAAGCGACGACGATTTTCTTCTTTTCCATTTTAAACTGACCTTCTTTTTTTAGAATGCTTTTCTAGGATCTGCTTCCTCGTCGAGCTTCTTAAGAGCAGCGACAGGGTCTTTGACCTTTGCGAGGAAGATCATAGCTGCGATGATGTAAGGCTTGTTGGATGCCTCTTTGTACAGGGAGTCACGCGCGTGATCGAATACCTTTGCTGTAACTTCGCCGTGCTCGCAGGAAACGCCCTCGATATCTGCCGGCAGCGGATGCATGTACAGCGTGTCGAGACCGTTCTTTGTCAGCTTCATCATCTCGTCATCTACATGCCAGTCCTGATGTGTCGCATTCTGAGCAAGCAGTTCCTTTTCGAGCTTGTCAATGCCGTCGAAGTCGCCCTTTCCGTAAAGGTCTGTTCTGACTTCCATTGCAGCAAACGGAGCCCAGCTCTTAGGATATACAACGTCAGCGTCCTTGAACGCTTCCTTCATGTCATTTGTGATCGAGAACTTTCCGCCGGATTCAGCAGCGTTCTTCTTTGCTACCTCTACTACATCGCTCATGACTTCATATCCTTCCGGATGAGCAAGAACGACATCCATTCCGAATCTGGTGAGGAGTCCGATGATTCCCTGCGGAACAGAGAGAGGTTTGCCGTAAGATGGTGAATAAGCCCAGCTCATTGCGATCTTCTTGCCCTTGAGGTTCTCAACGCCGCCCATCTCGTGGATGATGTGAAGAGCGTCTGCCATTGCCTGTGTCGGGTGGTCGATATCGCACTGAAGGCTTACAAGAGTAGGTTTCTGCTCGAGCACGCCGTCCTTGTTCGCCTGTGTAACGGAGTCCATGAACTCATGCATGTAAGCATTGCCCTTGCCGATGTACATGTCGTCACGGATGCCGATGACGTCAGCCATGAACGAAACCATCGTAGCTGTCTCACGTACTGTCTCGCCGTGAGCGATCTGTGATTTCTTCTCATCGAGATCCTGAACCTCGAGTCCGAGCAGATTGCATGCGCTCGCGAATGAGAAACGTGTTCTTGTGGAATTGTCACGGAAGATCGAGATGCCGAGTCCGGAATCAAAGATCTTTGTGGATTTGTTGCGTTCTCTCAGATCTCTCAGCGCATCTGCAACAGCGAATACCGCTTCGATCTCATCGTCTGTCTTCTCCCATGTCAGGAAGAAATCGTTCTCATACATGTCCGCGATATTCAGCTTCGCGAGCTTTTCTGCCAGTTCTGTTGTTTTCGACATTTTTTCTCTCCTTGTCTGTTCCTGCAGCATTTCCTTAAAAATTTTTTGCTCTCATTAATTTATTTCATTATATACCTGTTGTAGGGTATTTCAAGTGATTTGAGCGAAAAACTAAAATAGTTTTAGCGTTTCGCCGCATTTATTTTGCCAGCACGCTGTTTTCTCGCCTGAGATACTTTCCGTCACCCCGTTTTCCGAGGAAATCTCCGTCTCTGACTATCTCTTCGCCTCTGAGGAAGACATTGTCTATACGCCCTTCGAGCTCCATTCCTTCGTAGCATGAATAGTCCGAAGCTCCGCGGATGTATTCCTTATTTATCAGGGTCTTCTTTTCAGGATCGATGATGACGATATCAGCGTCGGTGCCCGGCTCAAAGCTTCCCTTCTGAGGATAAAGTCCAAACATGCGGCACGGATTTGAAGAACTGTATTTCACCACCTGAGGCAGGCTTATGCGGCCCTTCATGAAGCCTTCAGAGAACAGCAGCATCAGCCTCTCCTGCACGCCCGGGGCTCCGTTAGGACACTTCGTGAAGTCGTCCTTTCCGTACTGTTTCTCGGCCTTGCCTTCCCTGAAATGGAACGGGCAGTGGTCTGTCGCAACGGTATCGATGGTGCCGTCAGCCAGAGCCTGCCAGAGTTCCTCCCTGTCCTGATCCTTGCGAAGCGGCAGCGACATGATGGCCTTGAGGCCCTCAACAGGATCCTCGTACTCCCTGTCTGTAAGGATCAGATACTGTGTGCAGGTCTCGACTCCCAGGTTAGGCCTGCGCTCAGCTCTTGCCCTTAGCACCTCATGGAGTCCCTAGGCGCTCGAAAGATGCACTATGTAAAGCGGCGCGTCGCCCGCGAACGCGGCCAGATGGATCATCCTGTTTACCGCCTCGGC